>JAXDMU010000440.1:0-3062 GCA_034665905.1 Aliidongia sp.
GATTCCGGATTGTCGAACGGCATCATGTCAATCGGCCTCGGCCGGGGCGCCGACCAGCGCGAATTCGAAGCGCAGGATCGCACCGGCCCCAGGCTCGATGCCGATCGCCAGCGCATCGGCCGGGCAACCCTTGGCAAAGAGCGCGGCGGCGAAGGCGGCGACCCGCTCGCCCGCCATGGCCGTATCGCGATCGCCGGGCGTTCCTTCCCGTATGGTCAGCCGGTAATGCTGGCCGGCGACGCGGTGCTGCAACAGAACCGCAAGCCGATCAAGAATCGCCGCGGCCGCGGGTTGCAGCGTGCTGTCGCCGGGTCGGAAGACCTGCTCCGGGGCCAGATCGATTTCCAGAAAGGCATCACCGGCCGCCGGATGCGGGTTTTCCACCAGCGGCGTGAAGCCGGTGACCAGCGCGCCGACCGCACGGGCAAACCCCTCCGGTGTCGCGTCGTTATCGCTCGGGATCGGTCGGGTCAGCAGCCCCAGGCCCGACGGCAGACGCCCGAAGGCATCGTCGATGCTGATGATCACCTCGTCCAGCCGCTGACGATGCACCTGCGAAATCGACAGCAGGACGATGAAAAACACCAGCAGCAACAGGAACAGACTGACCAGCGTCGAGATCGGCCCCAGCTTTCGTCCCGAGACGGTCGTCGCGGTGAGGTCAGCAGCCACGGCCATCCCCCGGGAGTCGGCCGCCGGGCGGCGCTCGGTATGGTCGCGCCACCCTAGAACAGCTCCGCCAAAATCGCATCGATTTCGGCTTGGCTGTTGGCAACCGTCGGCATTTGCGGCCCATGCAGCAGTTTGGCATCGCCTTGCGGCTCGTCAACCGGCGCGGGCGGCACTTCCAATTCGCGCGTTCCGAACGTCGCGACCAGACTATCAATCTTGGTTTCGATATATTTCAGCGCCTTGACCACCTTGGTGATGCGCTGGCCGGTAATATCCTGGAAATTGCTGGCCTCGAAGATCCGTGTCACGGCATCGGTGATTTCAGCGGCGGCAGCCGGCGGCAGCGTGGATGCGAGGCTGTTCAGCGCCTCGGCCCGGTCGAGGATTTCCCCGGTCGCCTGCGCCGTCGCGGCGATCACCGCGTCCAACTCGTCGGTCGCCATCGGGATGTGCTCGTCCTGGATGTCGTGCGGGCGCAATGCCGCGATTTCGCGCTTGGCCGATTGGATGAAGCGGGCCAGATCCTCCAACTCCCGATAAAGCTTGATATCGCTCATGCTCATCGCCCCGGTCAGGCTGGAGATGACCTCCTCGACCGCATGGGTGATTTCCTGGCGGCTCACCGTCGTACGGTTTTGCCGCAACCCGTCCAGGCGCTTGGTCAGATCGTCGGCGATCGCGAGCTTTGCCATTCGTGCTTCCTGTTGCAGATGTCTTGTGGAATCGGTCAGTTAGTCTTGATGTCGGGCATTTGCTTGTGCTGCGCCAGCACGGTCGTGACGGTACGCGCCTTGTCGCCATCGAGATGCGGCAAAATCGCGGCGACTGCCCGATCCTTCATCCGGGTCAAGACCTGCATCAGAACCGGTTGCTCAAGCTTGTCAAAGATCGTGGCGGCCTCTTGCGGCTTCATCGCCTCATAGATCCGCACCAGGCTCTGCAACCGTTGCTCTTCCTGCTCATCGACCTTGCCCAGCGCTGTATCGACCTGAGCCTGCATCTGCTGCAAACGGTCGATCTTCTCCTGGACACGCTGTTCGGTCGCCTTCAACAGCAATTCGCGCTTGTCGAGATCGTCGCTCCGCTGATCCAGTTCGGCGCGCCGCTTCGACAGATTTTGCAGAAGTTCGAGTTCGGTCGGCGAGAATTTCTGCGTTGCAACCGGCGGCTTCATCGGGTCGGGTGCCGTGGACGGTACCATTGAGGGCGTCTTCGTTTCGGCCTTCGGTTGCTCCGCCTGAGAGGCCGGGCTGTTCTGGGCGAACGCGGCGCCGGCATCGTGCCAGACTGTGCCCAACTTAACGGTCAGCATCAGACAGGCGACGACGATCAACAGTTTGAGCAGGCGATGAAGAGCTGGCATCGCTATCTCCGGCCTTCCAGGGCGCGCAGCAAATCGCGCTCGGCGCGTGATTGGGGTGCCGCCGCACGTTCACCTTCGGGGGGCGTCGGCGGCGCGGTGCGGGAGGCCGGGCGAGACGCCGGCGCCGCGTCCGCCTGCTTCAACAAACTGGCAAGGCGGCTCTGCGCGCCCTTGGCATCGGCCGCGGCCGGTTCCAGCTCGGCATTCGGGCGGCGGCGTGGCTCGCGCGCCGCAGACGAATTTTCCGCCGGCACGGGGGCGTCGCGGTGCATCTTCAGCACTGCTTCCAGGCGATCAGCGGCGGTGTCGGCCTTTTCGGTGATGAATAGAAGATCGGCCTTCAGCCCTTGCGCCCGCTCGACGACTTCATGCAGCGTCCGCCCGGCATCGGCCGCGCCCAGACGCAGTCCACCGACCGCTTCATCAGCCTGCTGGGTTGCTTTTTGCAGACCCTTGATCATGTCCTGCAATTGCTGACGGTCCTCGCGAAGCGCCGCCAGGCGCCGGTTGAGCCGCACCGCATAAACGATGGTCGCGACGAGTAGTGCCGCAATGATTACATCGAGAGAAAGCGTCCAGATCATCATCTATCCTGCTTCTTCTCGACCTTTTCCTCGATACGGACGGCGATGTTGCCGCCCTTGCGGCCCATCTTGCCGTTGAACATGAGGAGGTCACCGCACAAGAGTTCAACATTGGAGACCGGGGTGGCATTCAGCGGCAGCCTTGTGCCGACCTTCCAGTTCAGCACGTCCTTGAGCGTCAGATTGAAATCATCAAGCACGGCGCGGATCTGCACATTGGTGTGCCACAATTCGCCGGCCAAATGGGTTTCCCAGATCGAATCCCGGCCGAATTTTTCGCCCATGAACATCTGGAGTAGCAATTCGCGCACGGGTTCCAGCGTCGCGTTGGGGAACAAAAGTTCGAGCCGGCCGCCACGATCTTCCATGTCGATGCGCAGTCGGGCGACGATGGCGGCGTTTGCCGGCCGGGCGATGGTCGCAAACCGCGGATTGATCTCAAG
>JAXDMU010000441.1:0-6478 GCA_034665905.1 Aliidongia sp.
GGTCCCCAGATCGTCACCCCGCCGCCCCAGGTGCCGCCGCCGCTCAGCAGCATGCAGGGCCCCCAGATCGTCACCCCGCCGCCCCAGGTGCCGCAGCCGCTCAGCAGCATGCAGGGCCCTCAAATCGTCACCCCGCCCCACGTGCCGCAGCCGCTCAGCAGCATGCAGGGCCCCCAAATCGTCACTCCGCCCCAGGTGCCGCAGCCGCTCAGCAGCATGCAGGGCCCCCAGATCGTCGCCCCGCCCCAGGTGCCGTAGCCGTCGCCGACAACCACCGGCACGAGCGGACAGAAAAACTAACCAACCTTCCCCCTCTCGGCCCCATTGCCGGACGCTGGTGCCCATTGCACTGGCGATGCGGCGGTGCGGGTCGAGCGGCTCGGCCGATGTCTCAACCCGGCGGGATTCAGCCCGATGGGGGATGCTGAAACGGCGGCGCAATCCGTTCGACGCGGATGTCGCCTTCATGCAACCGCGCCCGCGCGAGGTCGTAGTCAAGTTACAGACCAGCCAGATTTCGGCGCTGCCGCCGAACGTCTTGGCAAGCCGATCGCCATGTCCGGGGAAATGCCGCTCTTGCCGTTGACAAGATTGTTCAGCGCCTGCCGCGTCACGCCCAGCGCCGTGGCGCCCGCGGTGACGCTCAGACCCAGCGGTTCGAGACAACCATGCCGAACACTGTAGCCGGGATGCGGGGGGTTCTTCATGGGAACGTCGATGCCGTCGAAGCGGAAGATGATCCGCCAATGAACGGCGGAGCAGAATTTGAAGACGGGTGCCGGTTCTGAGCCCGCGCGCCAATAATTTCGATGCGCTGCGGTTTTTCGCGGCGGCGTCCGTGATTTTTTCCCATGCGTTCCTGGTCGTCGAGGGCACCGAGGGCGGCGAATGGTTCGCCCGGCTGACCGGGGGCCAGACCATCCTCGGGCTGGCCGGGGTCTTCGTCTTTTTCACGATCAGTGGCTATCTGGTCACCGGCAGCTATCTCTCCGATCCCTCGCCGCGACGCTTCGCACTGAAGCGCGTGCTCAGGATATTTCCCGGTCTCTGGGTCAATCTGCTGCTGGTCGGGCTGGTTTTGGGGCCGGTCGTCTCGACGTTACCACCTGCCGCCTATCTGTCGGACGGGGGGCTCGCCGGTTTCTTCGGCCATAATCTGCTGCTGGATGCGACCGATACGCCGCTGCCGGGTGTCAGTTTTTCGGGCAATCAGGTCGGCCGGATCGTCAACGGCGCGCTCTGGACGCTGCGTTACGAAGTGATGATGTACCTCATGGTGCTGCTGCTGGGTGTCTGCCGGCTGCTGCGGCTTTGGGTGTCGCTCGGCCTGCTCGGGATCGGTATCGCTTCGATCGGGTTCGAGCAGGCACTGACGCCCTATGGCGATCTGGGTGAATGGGCCTGGCTTGTCGGGTTCTTCGCCTCCGGCATGTGCCTGCGTTTGCTCGGCGAACGCTGGCTCGACCGGCGGCTGGCGCTGCTGGCCGGTCTCGGACTGATCGTCAGCGGCTGGCTGCACCTCTTCATCATGCTGTTTCCGCTGTTCGGCGGCTATCTGACGATCTATCTGGCGATGGCGCATACGCGGCGGCTCGATTCCCTTGGGCGGCATGGCGATCTGTCCTACGGGCTCTATATCTATGGCTGGCCGATCGAGCAGGCGGTGGTCTGGGCCGCGGACGGGCGGCTGCCCTGGTGGGGGGTGTTCGTGATCGCGCTGGCGCTGGCAGCGCTTGCGGCATGGCTGTCGTGGCACGGTGTCGAGCAACGGGCACTCCGGCTCGGGCATCGCCGACGCGATCAGCGTTGCGCGGCTACAACCGGCGTGTCAGGGTCGTGACAAAAGCGGCACCAGCCGCATCCGACAGGGAGGCGAGGCTCGAACATGATTTCCGCCCCACGAACATCGACCGCGCAAAGTGAATCCTGGCGGGCCTGGCTCGTCATCACCCTGCTGTTTTTCTTCATGTTCATCAATTACGCCGACAAGACCGTGCTGGGCCTGGCCGGGCCGCAGATCATGCAGGATCTGCATCTGAGCAACGCCCAGTTTGGCGATATCGGCAGCAGCTTCTTCTTCTTGTTCGCAATTTCCTCGGTGATCTTCGGCTTCACCGCCAACCGGATGCCGTCGCGCTGGCTGCTGCTCGGCATGGGGCTGATCTGGGCCGTGACACAGTTTCCCATGGCCGGCACGGTCGGCGTTGGCACACTCGTCACCTGCCGCATCCTGTTGGGGGCGAGCGAGGGGCCGGGCTATCCGGTGGCGCTGCACGCGACCTACAAATGGTTCGACGACGCAAGGCGCACCTTGCCGACGACGATCCTGGTGCTTGGCGCCGGCGTCGGCACTGCGGTGGCGGGGCTGGTGCTGCCGCATGTCATCGCGCGTTGGGATTGGCATGCGGCCTTTCTCACCGTCGGCATCATCGGCTTGGTCTGGTCGCTCGCTTGGTATCTCTGGGGTCGCGAGGGGCCGATCGCCGAGGAGGCCGGGGCGGCCGGCGAGGGCGGCACGATTCCCTACCGCCGTCTGCTGACCAGCCGCTCGGTGCTGGGCGTGTTCCTGATCAGCTTCGCGGCCTATTGGGGCATCGCGGTCGGCCTGGTCTGGGGTGCCCTTTATATGGTGAAGGCGGTCGGGCTCAGCCTGATCGAGGCCGGGGAGGTCGCCACCCTGCCGACCTTGGTCTCGATCGTGCTGGCGCCGCTGATCGCCCTCTTCTCGCAGCATCTGGTCCGGCGCGGCGTGCCGACCCGCTACAGCCGCGGCGCCTTCGGCTGCGCCGGGGTGATCCTGGGGGCACTCGGCATTGCCGGCATGGCCGTGCTGCCGGGGGCCGCGACCAAGATCGCCTGCTACACCTTCGCCGCCTCGATCATGTTCGTGATCTACTCGGTCGGGCCGCCGATCATCGCCGAGATCACACCGACCCGCCAGCGCGCCGCCATGCTGGCGATCAACAATGCGATCTACAGCACCGCCGGAATCCTGGCGCCCTCGGTCATGGGCCGGGTGCTCGACGCCGCTCCCGACGCGGTGACGGGCTATCGCAACGGCTATCTGCTGCTGGCGGCTTTGCTGGCGGTGTGCGGGGTCGTCGGATATCTGCTGATCGACCCGGCGCGCGATGCGGCGCGGCTGGCGTCGAAGCAAGCAGGGCCACGCGAGGCGATGTCGCTCGCCGAATGAGGCGGATCAGCCGGCACGCGGGCTGGGGTTGGGTGATTTGGGCAGCTTTTCGGCGATGCCCATCATCGCCTCGCGCCGCGCCATCTCGCCCCAGATCTCGGCCGGCGCGATGCCCAGCTCCTGCCACAGCACGACGAGATGGTAGAGGAGATCGCTGCTCTCGCAGATCACCCCCTCGCGGTTGCCGGTCATGGCATCGATGACGACTTCGACCGCCTCCTCGCCGACCTTCTGTGCGATCTTCGGCAGGCCCATCGCGATCAGCTTGGCCGTGCGCGACTGGACGGGATCGCCGCCCCGCCGTGCCGAGACCGCCGCATAGAGAGTTTCGATCCGATCGGTCATGCGGTACTCCTCTGGCGGGTTCCAGCGCATCTTGTCAGGAAATCGATCCGGATCAAGCGATCTGCAACAGCAAGGAAATTGAATGGACATCGAAATCTTCTGCTACCGTCTGGCGGTCGCCTTCCTGTTCGGTGTCGGGATCGGGGTCGAGCGGCAATGGCATCAGAAGATGGCCGGGCTGCGGACCAACGTCCTGGTCACGGTCGGCTCCGCGAGCTTCGTCGCCTTGTCGGAACTCGCGACGCACGGCGTCGATCCGACCCGGATCGCGGCACAGATCGTCTCCGGTATCGGCTTTCTCGGGGCCGGCGTGATCATGCGTGACGGGTTCAATGTGCATGGCCTCAACACCGCGGCGACCTTGTGGTGCTCGGCCGCGGTTGGCACCTTGGCCGGAACCGGCTACCTGACCGAAGGTGCAGTCGCGACATTGGTCATCGTGCTGGCCAACGCGCTGCTGCGGCCGGCCTCCGACTTCATCAACCATCATTTTCATTCGGCGGGCGAGGCGGAAATCCATTATCGCCTGACCCTCATCGCCGCGGAGGCGGAAAGTGCGAAACTGCGTGCTGACCTGCTGGAGCAGCTGAATCAGGCCGGGCTCGGCCTACAGGAACTGAAAAGCTCCGGCACAAGCACTCCCGGCGAAATCGAAATCGGGGCGATGCTGGTGTCGCCGCGGCGCAACGATGCCGCGGTCGAAAAGATCATCGGCCGGCTCAGCCTGCACCCGCAGATTTCCGACGCCAAATGGCAGGCGGTGAATGCGATGGCGGCGCAGAGCTGAGCGGCCTCAAGGGTGTCCTTACTCCGGCGGCAAATTGTCTGTCCGGCGAATGAAACCGGCGACATTGTCGTGCAATTCCTTGAGCGAGGATTCATGAGCATAGACCATATGACCTGAATCGTAGAATTTATATTCGATATTGGCCTGAAGCTTTGGCGGAATCGGCAGATGCTTCATCTCGTACATGCCCTCGAAGAACGGTGTGGCCAAATCGTAGTAGCCGGCATTCAGCTGTACTTTGAGATTCGGGTTGTATTTCATCGCGGTCGCCAGATCGGGCATGACATTGGCCGATTGCGCCAGCGGACGATTGGCGCCGGGCGGCTGATGCTGGAAATTCCAATGCTGCCACAACTCGACCACCGGCTTGAAGATCTTGTCCTCACCGAATTTCAGATCCTTGCGGACATAATCGTTGAACGCAGAAACATAGGCCGAACTGATGGCCGCGGATTGCGGGTCGTAATCGGCTTCCTTGCTCAGCGGGTCGATCGTCGGGCCGGAGAAGCGCGTATCGAGGCGGCCGGTGGTGGTATCGCTGTCGCCCATCAGGGTCTTCTCGAACTCGCCGCCATTGATCCGCAGATCCGCCTTCTCGATATAGGCCTCGGGCAGGCCGGTATATTGATGCAGCTTGGCGACGACGCTCTTGCGCTTGGCCGCGTCCAGCTCGGCACCGGCCGCGAGCGCCAGGGTGTAGTCGCCCGTGGCGAAATGCTCGACCTCGTCGAGAAAGCCGGGCAGATCCTTGGCGGCATCGGTCAGCTTGTGGTGATACCACGCCGTCGCAGCGTAGGTCGGCAGGGCCAGTACATAAGGCAGATCGATGCCCGGATTGAATTGCGCCTCATCGACGCTGGCATCGAAATTCATGATCTGCGACAGCAGGATGACGCCGTTGAAATCGATCGAGCGATCGGTCTCCAACAGATTGATGAGGGCGGCCGAGCGCGTCGTGCCATAGCTTTCGCCGAATAGATATTTCGGCGCGTTCCAGCGGCCATATTTCGAGAGAAATCCGCTGACGAACTCGGCGAAGGCATAGGCGTCGGCATCGACGCCATAGAATGCCTTTTCCTTGTCCTTGCCGGCGATCCGGCCGAAACCGGTGCCCGGCGCATCGACGAAGACCAGATCGCTGGCGTCGAGCAGGCTTGAATCATTGTTGACGAGCTTATAGGGCGCCGCCGGTGCATGCGAATCATCGGGCGTGACCACGCGTTTCGGGCCGAAGGCACCCATATGCAGCCAGACGGTCGACGAACCGGGGCCGCCATTGAAGATGAAGGTGACAGGCCGGTTCTGCCCCGGCTTACCGTGGGCAAAATAGGCGACGTAGGACATCGCCGCCTCGGCCGTCGGGTTTTTCCAATCGCCGTCCGTCGCCGCTTTCTCGGTGACCTTGGGATTTTGCGGCACGTCGTCCCAGCCCTTGGGATGGACGATCAGCGTGCCGACCGCCGCCTGGTAATCGATTTTGCGGCCGGCGACCGTGACCGAACCCTCGCTGAGCTTCTCCTCGGCGGTGAATGGCTCGAATCTGATCGCGGCGCCATGCTCCTTCTCCGCCGGCGCATCCGCCGCGAGGGCGGGTGCGCCGAGCGACAGAGCGGCGATCAATATGCTGGCAGCTTTCATGAAACGTCCCTCATTGAATCCGAAATTCGGTGGACTTATTCCTGCGGCAGATTGCTGGTTTTGCGGATGAACGCGGCAGCATTGTCGTGCAGAGCCCGCAGCGACGAATCATGGGCATAGACCATGTGGCCCGAATCGTAGAATTTGTACTCGATATTGGCCTGGAGCTTGGCCGGCATCGGCAGATGCTTCATCTCGTAGACGCCTTGAAAGAACGGCGTCGCGAGATCGAAATATCCGGCGTTTAGTTGGATCTTGAGGTTAGGATTGTATTTAAGCGCGTTGGCCAGATCGGGCATGACATTGGGGGCCTGGGCCAAGGGACGCATCGAACCCGGCGGTTGATGTTGGAAGTTCCAGACGCGGATATTGCCGGCCGACGGCTTGAAGATCTTGTCCTCGCCGAATTTCAATTCCTTGCGCGCATAGTCATTGAAGGCCGAGACATAAGCCGAGCTGATGGCAGCGGATTGTGGGTCGTATTCCGCAGACTTGCTCAATGGGTCGAGCGTCGG
>JAXDMU010000442.1:0-3294 GCA_034665905.1 Aliidongia sp.
CGGCCCCAGAGATTGACGCCAAGGCGGCGATTGATTTTGTACTTACAGGAGTGGCGCTTGCTCATGATACTCTCTGGCGTAAGGCGGCTTCGCCGCTTGTTGTCCCGGTAGTCCCGTCACGCCCCAGCGGTGGAGCAAGCGGGCGGAATCCTTGCAGATCCGCTTTCCCAGGAAGGACGGCGCGGACTATAAGGCGGCCGGACGCGGAGTCAACCGGCGCATGGATGCATTGCAGACTTATGCCGCACCACCGCGCTGGCGCAGTCGGGCGAGGCAGGCGATCACGCCGTGCAGCATGCGGACATCCTGCTCGGTCAATTGCGCGCGCGTCAGCAGATTGCGCACATTGCGCACCATATGCGGGCGGTTCTCCGGCGGAAAATAGAAACCGCCGGTCTCAAGTTCGGCTTCGAGATGGGCGAAGAGGTGAGTGAGATCGCCATGGGTGGCCGGCGTGCTGATCGCCGGCATCATCTCGTCGGGCGGCGCCTCGGCGACGCATTGCCGCCACTCCCAGCCGACCAGCAGCACCGCCTGGGCCAGATTGAGCGAGGTGAAGCCCGGATTGAGCGAAAAGGTGAGGGCGGCGTCGGCCAGTGCCACCTGATCGTTGGTCAGGCCCGAGCGTTCGCGCCCGAACATCACGCCGACCGCCTGGCCCCGCCGACCGGCTTCGACCAGACGCGAGGCCGCCGCGTTGGGCGACAGGACCGGCTTTATCATGTCGCGGAGTCGTGCGGTCGTAGCAAAGACCATTTGCAGATCGGCGATCGCCGCCTGGCAATCGTCAAAAACCCGCGCACCGTCGATCACCAGATCGGCCCCGGCCGCCGCACGCTGGGCCATTTCCGAGGGCCAGCCGTCGCGCGGATTGACCAGCCTCAGATCGGTCAGCCCGCAATTCAGCATGGCGCGGGCGACGGCGCCGATATTCTCGCCGAGCTGCGGTTCGACCAGAATGATCGCCGGGCCGTCGGTCACAGCCCGCCGCGCCGCCAGATCGTGCGTTCCGGCCCGTCTTCGAGAATGATCCCGGCTTCGGTCAGCGCTTTGCGCAGCCGGTCGGCCTCGGCGAAATCGCGGGCCGCCCGCGCCGCGCGCCGCGCCGCGATCAATGCATCGACCGCGGCATCCGAGAGGCCGGCGGCCGATTTGGCTTGCCAGCGCAGCCAGCTTTCCGGGTCTTGTTCGAGAAAGCCCATCAGCCGGGCGGACGCCAGCAGCGCGCCTTTGGCCTCGGCCTTTTGCTGGACCGTCTCGGCCTTGTTGAGCGTCGTCGTCAGCTCATAGAGCACGGATTGCGCCAAGGGCGTGTTGAGATCGTCTTCGAGCGCCGACAGCACGGCCGGCACAGCGGGGAGAATCGGTTCTATCTCGGCGGTCGCGCGCAAGGCGACATAGAAGCGGTCGAGCGAGAGCTTCGCCTGACGCACCCGCTCGCCGGTCCAGTCGAGCGGATCGCGGTAATGCGCGGTCAGCATGGCATAGCGCAGCGCTTCGCCCGGCGCTTCGTCGAGCAATTCATGCACCGTGCGGATATTGCCGAGCGATTTCGACATCTTCTCGCCAGCCATGTCGAGGAACGCGTTGTGCATCCAGATATTGGCGAGCGGCTTTCCGCCATGGGCGCAAACCGATTGCGCCAACTCGTTCTCGTGATGCGGAAAGATCAGATCAAGGCCGCCGCCATGAATGTCGAAATGCTCGCCCAGATGCGCCTCGCTCATCGCCGAGCATTCGATATGCCAACCCGGCCGGCCGCGGCCCCACGGGCTGTCCCAGCCCGGCTGCGCCTCGGTCGAGGGCTTCCACAGCACAAAATCGCCCGGATTGCGTTTGTACGAGGCCGCCTCGACCCGCGCCACCGCGATCATGTCGTCGAGCGGCCGGCCGCTGAGCTTGCCATATTCCGGCATGGTATCGATCGCGAACAGCACGTGACCCTCGGCCTCATAGGCGTGGCGGCGGCCGATCAGCACCTCGATCATTTGGACCATCTGGGCGATATGCTCGGTCGCCCGCGGCTCGATGGTGGGAGTAAGATTGTTCAGAGCCGCCATGTCGGCCTGGAAGACCGCGCCGGTGCGGTCGGTCAGTTCCCGGATCGTCTCGCCCTTGAGCCGTGCCGACTCGATGATCTTGTCGTCCACATCGGTGATGTTGCGGGCATAGACGACATGCGCCTCGCCATAAAGCCGCCGCAGCACGCGAAACAGCAGATCGAATACGATGACCGGGCGCGCATTGCCGATATGGGCCAGATTATAGACGGTCGGGCCGCAGACATAGAGGCGGATGCGCTCGGGATCGAGCGGGCGGAATTCTTCTTTGCGGCGGGTGAGCGTGTTGTGAAGAGCGAGCGGCACGGGAGCGGAGCTTTCGATGAGTTTGGGTGGAAGGCGAAACCGGACGCCGATCCTACATCACCTGCAACGCCGTTCCGACAGGGTTCCGTGTGTCGAGCCTCAATGGGCGAAGATGTCGATTTCCGGCCAGCCCTGGAGGTCGAGCCGCGCGCGGGTCGGCAGGAAATCGAAGCAGGCTTGCGCGACCGCCGCGCGGCCTTCGCGTGCCAGCATGATGTCGAGCTTGGCGCGCAGCTGATGCAGATGCAGCACATCGGATGCGGCATATTTCATCTGCTCGTCGGTCAGCACATCGGCGCCCCAATCCGAGGATTGCTGCTGCTTGGACATCTCGACATTGAGCAATTCCTTGGACAGATCCTTCAGTCCATGGCGATCCGTGAAGGTCCGAACCAGCCGCGACGCGATCTTGGTGCAATAGACGGGCGTGGTCAGAACGCCCAGAAACTGCTGGAACACCGCGATATCGAAGCGCCCGAAATGAAACAGCTTGGTGACCGACGGATCGGTCAGCAGCGCCTTGAGATTGGGCGCGTCATACTGGCCGAGCGGGAATTGCACGAGATGCGCCGTGCCGTCGCCGCTCGATATCTGAACGACGCACAGCCGGTCGCGATGCGGATTCAGCCCCATCGTCTCGCTGTCGATCGCAACGGAGGAACCAAAATCGAGGCCGGCGGGGAGATCCCCGCGATGCAATGTGATGGTCAAGAATGCTGCCCGCTGGGTTCGCCCCGACCAGCCGCCTTCACAATAGAGAGGACGGCTGGTCCGGGGATCGAATTTGGTGCCCAGGAGAAGACTCGAACTTCCACGAGGTTTCCCCCACTAGGACCTGAACCTAGCGCGTCTACCAATTCCGCCACCTGGGCTCAGGTGAGGCGCAGGGAGTTAAAGGGTCCGCCCCGGCTTGTCAATGCGCATTCGG
>JAXDMU010000443.1:0-5156 GCA_034665905.1 Aliidongia sp.
AGACTCGCCGCTCACAGTTGCGGGGGCAGCCACGGATCAAGATCCAGGGGATCTCTACCATGTTCCCTTTTCATCCAGCAGGCACCGCCTGCATGGAACCCTTCCCGGTCAAAAGAACCGATCCGGCGGCGCTTGTCCAGAAATTATGGAGGGTGCCGTCTCGCGTGCCGGACACGCCCTGCCGAGGCCAGCAACTACCACACCTTCCGCTGGCAAACTTGCGAGGAAGGCAATAACTCCACATAGCGTGGCCGATGCCGCCACGCGCCGAACTCGGTGTGATTGGTCAGCGCGCGCCAGACCCACTCGATCGGGGCTCTCAACTCGATGATCTTTTCGATGCGATCGGACATAAAGGCAACCTCCTCGTTGCCAATGCCTTGGCCGCACGCACAGAATGCGCAACTGAAAAGTTGCCTTTCTGTCACGACTCCGGCAGGGGCACCGGCTTTGCCAGGAACTCCCGTGTCTCGGCGATCGCCTCGGCCAGCCCGACGCGGCGCAACGTCACCCCTTCGGGAAAGGCGCCGGCGAGGCGGGACGGCATCATCGGGTCGAGCAGCACGAAGACCCCGGTATCGCCCGCCCGGCGGATCAGCCGGCCGAACGCCTGGCGCAGCTTGAGCCGGGTCAGCCTGTCGTCATGCAGCTTGCCACCGAACGCACTGCGGCGCGCGCGGTGCAGAATGTCGGGGCGCGGCCAGGGCACCCGGTCGAACGCGATCAGCCGAAGCGAGCGGCCCGGCACATCGACGCCGTCGCGTACCGCATCGGTGCCGAGCAGGCAGGCATCGTCCTCGGCGCGGAAGATGTCGATCAGCGTACCGACATCGATGCCATCGACATGCTGCGCCAGGAGCGGCACACCGGCCGCATCAAGCGGGCCGGCGATGCGCTCATGCACGGCTTTCAGGCGCGAGATCGCAGTGAACAGGCCGAGCCCGCCACCGCCCGCCGCCAGGAACAGTTCGCGATAGGCGGCGGCGACCTGATCGAGATCGTCCTTACGCACGTCGGTCACGACGAAGGCGCGGGTCTGGGCGGCATAGTCGAAGGGCGACGGCACGCGCGCCCGGATCGCCGGCATCGGCAGATGGGCCGCCCCGGTGCGCGCTTCGGCCATGGCCCAGCCGGTACCGGCCTCCTCCCCGGCGTCGGTCAGCGTCGCCGAAGTGATGACCACGCCGTGGGCCGGCAGCAGCACGGCCGCGGCGAACGGCACGGTCGGATCGATCCAGTGGCGATGCAGCCCGACATCGACATCGCGCCCCTCGGACCGGCTGATCGAGAACCAATCGACCATCGCCTCGGGCGTGGCACGGCCCAGATCGGCCAGCATGCCGCGCCACGCCGCGACCGGCAGCAGCACGCGACGCTCCAGGCTGCGCGTCATTGCCTCGATCCGCTGGCGCTGCTGCGTGTCGAGTTCGTCGGCCTCGGTGTCGAGCTGCCGGTCGAGAAAACCGCAGAGCCGTTTTACCGGTCCTTCCAGGGCGGCCAGCACGCGGTCGGCCGCGGCGGCAGCGTCCGGTAGTTCATCAAGCAGCGGATGGCGATCGGTCTCCAGATCATAGGCCGAATCGAGATTGGGCGCGCGCGCCAGAACCTGGCGCCGGACCATGGCAAGGAAGCCCTCGACCGCCTGACGCGGCTGGCCCTCGACCACGCGATGCGCCCAACCGTCACCGGGCAGCGCCGCGGCGGCGACCAGCACGGCCTGAAGATCGTCTGCCGCCCGCTCGTCGTCGGCCACCATATCCTCGATCCGCCGACGCAAGCCGCGGGCACGGCCCGAGCCCGCTTCGGCACCGAGCAGCCAGCGGCGCAATTCGCTGGTAGCGAGGCCCGAGAGATGCGCCGCGAACGCGCTGTCGGCGGCGTCGAACACGTGATGCCCCTCGTCGAACACGTAATGCAGCGGCAGATAGGCATCGTCGAGCCCGCCCAAGGCGGCCTGAACCATGACCAGCGCATGGTTGGCGACGACGATCTGGGCGCGGCGGGCGCGCCGGATATTGTGCTCAATGAAGCACCGTGTGTAGTGCGGGCAGCCGGAATAGACGCACTCGCCGCGCCGGTCGGCCAGCCCCAGCGTCTGGGCGCGCCCCAGCAGATCGACCAGCCAGCCGGGCAGATCGCCGCCGACCAGTGCGCCGTCCTTGGTCGCCAGCGCCCAGCGCGCCATGATGCCGAGGCCGATCGCATCGCCGGCGCGGCCGGGCACCACGCGGGCCGCTTCCTCGAAATTCAGCAGGCAGAGATAATTCTCGCGCCCCTTGCGCAGCACGACCCGTTCGGCCTTGATCGCCGGATCGGGGAACAGCCGGTCGAGTTCGCCGTCGATCTGGCCCTGCAAATTGCGGGTGAAGGTCGAGACCCAGACCGGCGCGCCATTGCGCTCGGCCCAGAGGCTGGCCGGCGCCAGATAGCCCAGCGTCTTGCCGACTCCGGTGCCGGCTTCGGCCAGCACGACATTGGGCACGGACGGTGCCTGGCGCGGTGCAAAGCCCGACGCGACCGCGGAGGCGTAATCCGCCTGCTGCGGCCGGGCCTCGGCCGCGACCGGCTCGTCGGGCGATGCCTGACGCGGCACGCCGCGCACCAGTTCGGCCAGCCGGTGGCGCGCTTCGAGCGGCTCGACTGCATGATGGGTTGGCGGATCGACCGGGCCGGCCTCGGACCATTCGGGCAGCCGGCTCCAGATATCGAGACCGCCGACCCCGCGCGGCCTTGCCTCGGCCGCGCCCAGTGCTGCCAGCACGGAAGCACCCCAGGCCCAGCCGCCGGCCGCCATCAGCCGGGCCAGATCCTGAAGCTGCGGCGTCGTCTGACGCATCAACCGCTCGAGCAACGCCGGCACGGCATCGACCAGCGTCATTGCCTGATCTTCGAGCGAGGCCGGCGCCGCCATGCCGAGAGCCGCGACCACGCCACGCGGTGTCGGCAGGCAGAATTGGCCGGGCAGCGTGAAGGCGAAGAGTTCGAGCAAGTCGAAACAGCGCCAATCCCGCAGATTGAGCCGGCGCGCGATCGAGCGGCCATGGACCAGCAGCGGCGCCTCGTGCCGCAGACGGCGCACCGCCTCGGCCGGGGTCAGCGTCTCGATCTCGCCATCGGCCGACAGCCACGCGGCCTGCCGCGTGCCCAGCACCAGAACCGGTGTCTGCGGCGCAGCAATCAAGGGACGGGGCAAGGGGCTCACGGACATGAAATCACTATACAGAAGGCGCGTCGTTGCAGCGGTGCAGAAATCACGTTACCTCAGCGCGCAAACCCGTTAAATGTTGGATGGGCACTGTCGCCCGGCCGACTGCGATCCGGGACTGCCGCCGCCGCCAATCCGCTTCCCTCATGCTACCGGTAACACACTGTCCAACTTGAATAAATCCAACAAACTCGCCCGCTTCGGCGGCCCCGCCTTCACCCTGGTGCTGATGGCGGGTGCGGCCTATCTGCTCTACCGCTCGCTCAAGGATGTCGAGCTGTGGAAACTCTGGCGCGAGATGCATCGTTTTCCGCCAGCCTCGATCGGTGCGGCGCTCGGCTTGACCGCGCTGAGCTATCTGGCGCTCACCAGCTACGACTATATCGGCGTGCGCTATGCGAAGCTGCCGATAGCCTATTGGCGCGTCGCGCTGGCCGCGTTCACGGCCTATTCGATCAGCCATTCGCTGGGATTTCCCGCGGTCACCGGCGGCACCGTGCGCTATCGCTTCTATTCGCGCTGGGGCTGCAACGCGGTCGAGGTCGCGCAGATCATGGCGATGGCCGGCATCACGCTGTTTCTCGGCATGTTCACCATCGGCGGTATCGCCCTGCTGCTCGACGGGGCCCGCGTCAAGGCGTGGACCGGACTGCCGAGCGACGGTATCAATGCGCTGGGCGTGATCTCGCTCGGCGTCGTCGTCGCCTATGGGCTGATCGGCTTCGTCCGGCGCGACCCGCTCAAATTCTTGGGCTACGAAATCGCCGTTCCAAGCCCGCGTTTTGCCGCGATCCAGATCGCGGTGTCGGGCATCGACTGGCTGGTCGTCGCCAGCGTGCTCTATGTGTTGCTGCCGCCCAACGACATCTTCACCTTTCCGACCTTTCTCGGCGTCTTCGTGCTCGCATATCTGCTGGGAACGCTGTCGAACGTGCCGGGCGGCCTCGGTGTGTTCGAAAGCATCATCCTCATCACCATGCAACAATCGGTGCCGACCGAGACCATCATCAGCTCGCTGCTGGTCTATCGCGGGGTCTATCACCTGGTGCCGCTGATGATCGGAGGGTCGATCTTCCTGGCCAGCGAATTCCGCCGGTCGCATGCCAAGGCAAAAGCCGCAAGCGCCGCCCCGCCCTTGCGCCGGGTCGCGCGGTAGAGCGCGATGGCTTTTCGGGGCCAAGCCTGAATCGCGCTCTACGCGGGTTTGACCGCGGTCGCACGGGAAATCGTGTACTATGTCCTTGTCTTCCCTACTTGGCGCTTTCGATCAACGCGATATCCTTTTTTGAGGATGAGGTTGACGAGGCTGGTCAGTGTCATGCCCTTGGCCTCGGCGCGTTCGGTCAGATAGTCGCGCACTTCGGGGTCCAGATCGACCGGTGGAATCAGCGTCAGATCGGGACGACAAAACTTGCCGCGCTCGCCCTTGGAAAAGTCGTATTGGTCTTTCGTGCGGGTCCTCTTTGCCATGCGGGATGCGGCTAGAGCGGGATGCGTTCGCTTTCGCTCACGACTCCCGCTCTAGCTCTTTGTTTTTCCGCGCGATTCACTTCTTCGGTTGGTCGCACGTCCGACGATCACGCTCTAGCCGTCTCGGTGTTGCCGCCGCTCATGCTTGTTTGCCTTGCGTGCCGAATTTATCCGGAGCCGCGCGTGGACCGGCCGGGTCGGCGTTAACGTATGGACGACGACGAGGATGCTACCGTTGTTCGCCTGCCCGATGCTGGTCCAGCGCTCCTCGTCCGCGCTATGCTCCGCATCGAAGATGGGCATAGTGTTCGGATCTGTGAACACCGTCATGGCCGGATCGAAGCCAATCTTGTGCTTGCGCTCGTTCGATCGGGCCTTGGTGGCATCCCATTCGACCTCGTAGGCGGTAGCCACCGCCAGGGGGCCAGCACCTTCGAGACCGGCGAACGCTTGCCGAGGCGGTCCATCAGCACGCCCCTTG
>JAXDMU010000444.1:0-2586 GCA_034665905.1 Aliidongia sp.
AAATCGTAGAATCCGTAGTGAGAAACAGCCGCACCAATTGCCGCTTTTTGATGACTTAATGGCTGAGTCGAAATCAGCTTTCCATACGCGTAGATAGCGGGAAAATTAGCCGTTGGTGGCGCAAGGAACGTTACTCCGTCTGGTGTCATATATTTTACCGCATCGACTGGGGCATTCTCATCTATTTTTATTTTATCGGCCATTAAAAAACTCCCCTTCATTTTCCGGATGCGCTTTTGCGATAAGTATCGTCATATATTGAGCTTGAGATACGAAAAATTATGAACCAGACCTGAACGTAAACGTAGAAATTGTACTATCATCACAAGGTTCTTGGGTTACCCTTTGGGTGAAACTGATGACCTGCGCCGCCGTTGAAGTGATCGTAGAGGCGTATTCCGCGTCAAGAGACAGTATCCGGCGGTAAATGCCAGATTTTGCCGTTTCATCGCTGTCCGCCACCTGACCAAACCAGATCATTGCAATCGAATGATCGTCCAAAGTCAATCGCCGCAAAGCACGTAGAATCGGTTCGATTGTCCCGCCAACGGCATCCCGCAGCGCATCCGAAGGCGCCGAAATCGTGATCTGTACTGTTACCCTTTGACGCCCGGTCTCCCGCAATGTGGTCCCGATGCCACCAGCTCGGCCGATAACCGATTGACCGTCTGGAATGGTCACCGCCGGCCCGACCGCACTCGCCGGCTGGACCGCACCGATCAACGCAGCAAGCGCCGAGGCGATTGAAGCCAGCGTATCCGCCGATTGAACCGCGTAAAGGTAAGCCTGCCGGTCGATCAGCAATCCAACATTCTGCGGTGTCGAGACCGTGCCGCTCAGTGTCGCCGTCGTCCCCTCGACGGTCCAGACAAGCGTGGGCGGCGATACCGAGATCGGCACATCGACCACCGGATATCGGGTGGTATTGACCGAACCCGGCATCGAATAGACCGTAACATCGACGATGCCGGCGGCCATATCGGCATCGATCGCCTCGCGCTCGGGCCAGCCCTGGTACACGCGCACCGGACAGCCCGCGACCGGCGAGGGTGGATTCGTGCCGGTCGGGATGCCGGCCGGATAGAGCATGCCGCCCACCGCCTGGGCGATGGCGGCGCGGAGATCGGAGATGGTTGCCTTGATTTAAGCCTGTTCCTGTAAGGCGGTCATACGCCAGCCCATCGGCGTGATTTCGGCCGAGGCGACGGCGAAGCGGCGGCCGAGTTCGTCCTCGATCACATCGGATGTCACGATCTCGACACCGGGACAGGCCGGCATCAGCAGCCCCCACCAGGGCGCCTTCAGATCGTCGGGTAGATTGGCCATGGTGTTTTCGCCGCGCGTGCCCTGAAGGATCGAGGCCGGCCACTGGCTCATGATCACGCTCTCCTGCGCCGGGGTCGTGCCGCCATAGGCCGCTTGGAACCCGACGCCGGTCTCGCGGAACGGTCGGCGGACATCGACGATGTGCGGCGCCTCGACCGCCAGGATCGGCAGCAGCGCCTGAAGCCCAACGACGAAATAGGTCTTCGGCCCGACCAGAACGTCGCCAACCTGGGCTTGCGTGCCGTCGAACAGCGCCTCCCACGTCGCCTTGCCGTAATTCTGCGGCTGGCCAAAGGCGTAATCCGCCGGACTGAACGCCGCCGGCAGGGTCGCGAGCGGCGGCCCGGCCATCGGGCCTTGCGCACCGGTCGCGCGGAACAATTGATAAGGCAGGCCGATCTGGACGGCCGCGCGGGCATAGCCGGCATAGATCCGGCGCTGAAGCGTGGCGCCGTCCATCAGACCAGGATCTCCCGCATGCCGTCCGGCGCGCACAGCCCCTCGCCGCGCGGCACGCCCAGAAACCGGCACAACCGGCCGCGCCACAGATCGAACAAAACCGTCCGCTCGCGCACCTCGTCGCGATTATGCGTCCAGACCGCCGCCTGATCGGTATCGAGATTGCCGCCGGCACCGGGGATCGCCGCTTCGAGCGGGTAAAGCTGCGCCAGATAGATCGTGCGCAGCACCGTCTCCTCGCTCGGCAGCAGATTGTTCATCTTGTATTCCAGGTTGCCGTAAGCCTGGAAAAACCGGTAATCGACGAACTGGTTCGGGCTCTGGCCGAACACCGGATAGCCGCAGAAGCGGCGGATATCAGTCTTTTCCTGATCGGTGAATGCCATGACAGCCTCCAATAGAGCCGGACAGCAGGCGCGCGGCGGGCGCACGGCGGCGCGGCCGGAGCCTGACCGGCGGCGGGATCGTGCGGAATGGTGGTATTGCCCGGCACAGTGCCGGCGGTGGGGTGCGCCTTTCGCACGGCAAAACATCACTGACGCTTGGTACCTTCCGTACCTCGAGCGGGGTGTCAGAGACGATTTTATTTCTTCAGTATTTTAACGCCAAGACGTCGACGGATTTTTATACCGTCCATAAAGGCCATTGGACATGCATAAATAGGTGTTAAACAGCCAATATAAGGAATTGGTAAAGTCCAACGAAGTTTATCGTAAACCTCAACACGCCATATTACCCCTTCAAAAAACTCAAAAGTGATGCGCGATGAAGATTGTATAACAATATTGTTCAATACTCCCG
>JAXDMU010000445.1:0-8632 GCA_034665905.1 Aliidongia sp.
CAAGAGGGTCGGCATTTGCGACCCCGTTCGCTCACGCCGATACGAAGAAGAGGCCGGCATCCTTACTGCCGGCCTCTGTTCACAGACTCAATGCAGGTTGGCCCAGACCCGGCGCTTGACCGCGTAAAGCAGCACGGTCATCGGAACCAGGAACAGCATCACCCACCAGCCCATCCGCTTGCGCTGATCGGCCTCGGGCTCGGCCGCCCATTCCAGGAAGGTGGCGATGTCCTTCGCTTCTTGCGCCAGAGTATTCGGCGTGCCGTCGGCGAATTTGATGTCGCCATCGTCGATCGGCTGCGGCATGGCGATCTGATGGCCGGGGAAGAACTTGTTGTAGTTCAGCCCGTCACCCATTTTTAGATCCGCAGGCGCCGCTTCATAGCCCTGCAACAGCGAATAGACGTAATCCGGCCCGCCCTTGCGCGATTTGGCGATCAGCGCCAGATCGGGCGGCAGCGCGCCGACATTGGCATCGCGCGCCGCCGCTTCGTTCGGGAACGGCGGGACGAAATGATCGGACGGCCGTGCCTTGCGCTTGACCGGCTGGCCCTTGTCGTCGAGATCATCGACCTGGAAGCCCGCGGCGAACGCCTTGATCTCGTCCTCGGTGTACCCCAAGGCCGCGATGTTGCGGTAGCTAAGCTCGGTCAGCGCGTGGCAGTTCGAGCAGACCGTCTTGTAGATCTGCAAGCCACGCTGGGCCGAAGCCTTGTCGATCGTGCCGAACGGGCCGCGGAAGGTGAAGCCCGCATCGAGCAATGGCGTCGCCTCTTCCTCGGCCTGGGCGGCAGAGACAAGAATCGGCAAGGCGACAAGGGCTCCCAACGCGAGCGCCGCCGCGCCGTAAACCAGACGAATGATCATTTATGACTTCTCCATCCGGACGCCGGACGCCGCCGGACGCATGCCGCCTTTGAGGACCGCCTGGGCAATGCTGGTCGGCAGCGGCCGAGGCCGCTCGAGCTTGCCCAGGATCGGCACGATGATGAGGAAATGCAGGAAATACCAAATTTCGCCCAACTGGCCGAGCACGACGTAAGTGCCCTCCGGCTTGTGCGCGCCGACCACGCCGAGCAGCACGCAATCGGCGATCAATAGCCAGAAGAAGATCGGATAGATCGGGCGGAACTTGGCGCTGCGCACCGGCGAGGTGTCGAGCCAGGGCAGCACGAACAGCACCGCGATCGCTCCGAACATGGCGAGCACGCCTGCGAGTTTGGCCGGAATGAACAGGATATCCGGGGTCGAGCGCAGGATCGCGTAGAAGGGCAGGAAATACCATTCCGGCACGATTTCCGCCGGGGTCGCCAGCGGATTGGCCGGGATGTAATTGTCCGGCTCGGCGAACAGATTGGGCGCGAAGAATACCACCGCGGCATAGATCAGCAGGAACACCGACAGGCCGAACAGGTCCTTCGCCGTGTAGTATGGGTGGAACGGGATCGAATCCTGCGGGCCCTTTTTGTCGATGCCGAGCGGGTTGCTCGATCCGTGCTGATGCAGCGCCACCAGATGCAACACCACGATGGCGACCAGCACGAAGGGCAGCAGGTAATGCAGCGCGAAAAACCGGTTCAGCGTCGGGTTATCGACCGCAAAGCCGCCCCACAGCAGATGCGTCACCCAATCGCCGACCAGTGGGATGGCGCTGAACAGGCTGGTGATGACGGTCGCCCCCCAGAAGCTCATCTGGCCCCAGGGCAAGACATAGCCCATGAAGGCGGTCGCCATCATGACGAGCAGGATGACCACGCCCAGAATCCACAAAAGCTCGCGCGGCGCCTTGTAGGAGCCGTAATAGAGCCCGCGGAACATGTGGATATAGACGATGATGAAGAAGAACGACGCGCCGTTCTGATGCATGTAGCGCAGCAGCCAGCCGTAATTCACGTCGCGCATGATGCGCTCGACACTGCCGAACGCCAGATCGGCATTGGGCGTGTAATTCATTGCCAGGAAAATGCCGGTCACGATCATCAGCACCAGCACGATGCCGGCGAGCGACCCGAAATTCCACCAATAGCTCAGGTTTCGGGGAGTCGGATATTCCTCAAGCTCGTGCTTGAGAAAGGTGAAAACCGGCAGCCGGTAATCGATCCAGCGAACCAGCTTGTTCTGCGCCGCAGGGTTGGCCATGGAGATTTTCCCTATCAGCCGATTTTGATCGACGTGTCGGAGAGGAAGGCATAGGGCGGCACCAGGAGATTGCGCGGAGCCGGTCCCTTACGGATGCGCCCGGAACTGTCATATTGCGAGCCGTGGCATGGGCAGAACCAGCCATCGAATTCGCCGCGCGGATCGGTCGGCTTCTGGCCGAGCGGGATGCAGCCGAGATGCGTGCAGACGCCCTTGACGATCAGCCATTCGGCCTTCTTGACGCGCACCGAATCAGCCTGCGGGTCCCGCAATTCGGCGACATCGACTTTTTGCGCCTCGTCGATTTCCTTGGGTGTGCGATGGCGGATGAAGACCGGGGCACCCTGCCATTTCACGGTGATGCTCTGGCCGACGGCGACCGGCGTCAGATCGACCTCGGTGGTCGACAGCGCCAGCGTATCGGCCGCCGGATTCATGCTCTGGATGAAAGGAACCGCCACCGCGCCGACACCCACGGCACCGAAGGCGGCGGCCGTCAGTACCAGGAAATCCCGGCGGGTCTCGCCCTCGCCATGATGATTGGTGGTTTCCGCCATGAAATACCTCTTGGATCAGAACAGAATCGCCCGCCCGCCGGGGTGGGGTCCCGCAGACAGCTTGTGGCACGTCGTATTGCAGCAGGTGTTTGCTTGACGGCGACGCAGAAATCAACCCACCGGAATGACAAAGCTGAAAATCGCGACGAAATGAGTCGCGATGCCGATCAGCACCGCACTGTGCCACGCTGCCGCACCCCAGCGCCAGCGCCCGTCGAGGACATGAAAGATCGTCCCGCCGCTATAGGCCAGCCCGCCGATCAGCAAGAGCACCAGGGCCGCCGGGCTGAGGCTGGCGATCACGCTGTCGAGGCCGAACAGCACCATCCAGCCCATCACCAGATACAGCAGCAGAAACCAGCGTTCGTAGCGCAAACCCAGCGCCAGCTTGAGTGCGCAGCCCAGTCCAGCCACACTCCACACCGGGATCAGCAGCCACGCGCTCCGGCCGGCCTCGCCCAGAATCGAGAAGGGCGTATAGGTGCCGGCGATCAGCAGGAAGATGCAGACATGGTCGGCGAAGCGCCAGAAGCCGGCCGGCCGGTGCTTGTGACCGATGTTGTAGATCAGCGACGAGATGGCCGAGGCCGCGAGTGTCGCGCCATAGACCGCGACCGCCACAGCTGCGGCCGGAGGCAGGCCCAGGCTCTCCCGCAGCAGCAGCACGAACGCCGCCAGCGCGAATCCGGTGGTGGCGGCGAGCACGATGCGGTCGGCCAGCACGGCCGAATCAAGCCGCATGGTTACAGGAAGCTATAGGGATCGACATCGATCTGCACTCTGACGTTGGAGGGAAACCGCACCGCGCTCAGCCATTGGCGCAACACGGCTTGAATATTGACTTGCCGCTGAGTTTTGACCAGGAAGCGGCGCCGGTGCCGGCCGCGCAGCACGGCGAGCGGTGCCGGCGCCGGGCCAAGCACGGCCAAGCCGCGCAAATGCGGTGCCGCGCGTGCGATGGCCGCGGCGGTCAGGTCGGCCGCTTCCTGATCTGGCGCCGAGACGATGAGGGCGGCGAGCCTGCCGTAAGGCGGCCAGCCATGATTGCGCCGTCCGTCCGCCTCGATCGCCAGAAACCGGTCGCGCTCGCCCGACAGCAGGGCCTGCATCACCGGATGTTCCGGATCGTAGGTCTGCAACAACACGCGGCCCGGCCGTTCCGCCCGCCCGGCCCGGCCGGAAACCTGATGCAGCAACTGAAAGGTCCGCTCGGCCGCGCGCAGATCGCCGCCATTCAAGCCGAGATCGGCATCGACCACGCCGACCAGCGTCAGCATCGGAAAATGATGACCCTTGGCCATGATCTGGGTGCCGATCAGCAGATCGACCTCATGCGCCTCGACTTGGCGGACCAGCGCGCCGATGGCGTTGGGACCGATCAGCGTGTCGCTCGCCATCACGGCGATTCGAGCGTCGGGAAAGCGTTCGACGATTTCTTCGGCGATCCGTTCGACGCCCGGTCCGCACGGCGCGAAGGAATGCCGGTCCTGGCAGCCGGGGCAGATCTCTGGCGGCTTTTCGCCATGGCCGCAATGATGGCAGACGAGTTTGCCCACAAAGCGATGCTCGACCAGCCACGCCGTGCAGTTCGGGCATTGCAGCCGGTGGCCGCAGGTCCGGCACAAGGTCAATGGTGCATAGCCGCGCCGATTGAGGAACAGCATCGCCTGCTCGCCATCGGCCAGTGTCCGGGTCAGCGCCGCGATCAGCGACGGTGCCAGGAATCGTTGCCGTGCCGGCTTGTCGAGCCGGAGGTCGATCAAAGCGATGTCCGGCATTGCCGCCCCGCCATGGCGATCGGTCAGCACGAGTCGCGTATAGCGGCCGCGCTCGGCATTCACCAGACTTTCCAGCGACGGTGTCGCCGAAGCGAGCACGATCGGGATCTGCGTCAGGGAGGCCCGCACCACCGCCATGTCGCGGGCGTGATAGATCACCCCGTCTTCCTGCTTGTAGGAGGCATCATGCTCCTCATCGACGATGATGAGGCCGAGATCGGCGAAGGGCAGAAACAGGGCCGAGCGGGCGCCGACCACGACCCGCGCCTTGCCCTCGGCGACATCCCGCCACACGGCACGGCGTTCCGCAGAACCGACATCGGAATGCCAGCCGGCCGCCGGGCAGCCGAATTGCCGTTCGAAGCGCAGATGCCATTGCGCGCCCAATGAAATTTCCGGCAACAGGACGAGCACCTGGCGACCGGATTCGAGACACGCCGCGATCGCCTTGAAATACACTTCGGTCTTGCCCGAACCGGTAACGCCGTCGAGCAGAAAGCATTCGTAGCGCCGGGCTTGCAGTGCTGCCGAGATCGCGGCCGCCGCCGCATCCTGATCGGCCGACAGAGCAGGAAACGGCAGGCGCCAATTCGGGATCGGGCGGCGCGGCCGGGCCGAGATCGGGATTTCGGCCAGCAGTCCGGCCTCGACCATGCCGCGCACCACGCCGGCACTGCACCCGGCCTCAAGCGCCAGGGCCGCGGCCGGGCGTGGCATTCCGTCGGTCAGCACGTCGAGAATGCGCCGTCGCGCCGCGGTCAACCGTACCGGCGGATCGTCCGACACCGCCGTCGCGACGTACCCGCGCCGTGCGTCCGCCGGACTCAGCGCCTCGATCGGTCCCATCGCCATGCGCAGCACGGCACCGGGCGGTGCCAGCGTATAGGCCGCGATCCAATCGATCAGGCGGCGCAGCGGCGCGGTCATCGGCGGCGTGTCGTAGATCTCGCCGATCGGTTTCAGCCGCCCCTCGGCGATCGGATCTTCGCCCGACTCGGCCGGGTCCCACACCACGGCCGGCACGCTGCGGTTTCCCAGGGGTACCTGGACGAAGCTGCCGGGCTCGACCGCTGCGTCGTCAGGGAGGCGATAATCATAGGCGCCGCCGAGCGGTAGAGGCAGCAGCACGCGGGCGCGGCGTGAAGCGGGCACGCCGATGTCAAACGATCCCTGCGGCGGCGGCGCGGCAGAACTGGTGCTGTGGTCGGGCATCGGTTACAGTCTTTAGTCGGAAATGCGCCGACGCGCGACACCGGGCAGGCGCGGGAGGGCCAAGTCGAATTTTACCAGCGGAGCCGCAGGTTCGAAATGACCTTGTTTGCCGATAGTGCCGATCGCTCGATCGGTCATTCTGCCAATCGCGTCGCCGTGCAGTAGCGAGCCGAACCTATCATGATCGACCCCACGGCCAACGCGGGCGGCGAGAAATCCGACGAACCGGCGATCGCTCCGACCGAGATTGCCCGCTATCTGACGCAACATCCGGATTTTCTGGTCGAACATCCCGATCTGTTGGCAATTTTGACGCCGCCCAATCGTCGTCGCGGCGACAATATCCTCGATATGCAGCATTTCATGGTCGAACGGCTGAAGACCGATCTCCACCGGCTGGAATCGCAGCAGGCGGCGCTGATCGCCACCAGCCGCTCCAGTCTTTCGAGCCAGCAGCGCATTCATGCCGCCGTGCTTGCCCTATTGTCGGCGACCAGTTTCGAGCAGTTGCTGCAAACCGTGACGACCGATTTCGCCGTGCTGCTCGGCATCGATGTCGTGACGATCTGCGTCGAGTCCGCTCACGGTTCGACTCGTCCGCCGCTGCCGGGGCTGCATCTGCTCGAACGCGGCATGGTCGAAGCGCTCCTCGGGCCGAAACGCGACGCCTTGCTGGCTGATGCGGTGGCCGGCGACGCGGCGATCTTCGGGGCCGGTGCCGGGCTGGTCCATTCCGAAGCGCTGCTGCGCCTGAATGTCGCCATGGCGCCGCCCGGCCTGCTGGCGCTGGGCGCACGCCGCACCGGCACCTTCAGGCCGGGGCAGGGGACGGAACTTCTGTGCTTTCTGGCGCAGTCCCTTGCCGTCACAATCGCACAGTGGCTTGATATATAAACGAAACTAACGAAATTTCGCGGTTTTTGCCGCGGTGGCGCGAACGCTCAGTCTGCCGTCTTTCTTCGATGTTTCATGGACAGCCCGATTGGTCCCCCAGCCGATTTTTCGGCTTAATAGCCCGCACGCGATCCATGGGAAACAGGGAACCACACAGCGGTGAGCCGGTTGTGAGCAGGACCGATTAATGGTCTCGGTCTTTTGTCGAAAGGGCTTTCAATATGGCAACGAACGAAAACCAAGGCGGCTCACACGAGCAGCATGTGAAAGCGGGTCAGCAGGGCCAGAAGAACACCCCTTCGGGCGGCTCCTCGTCCGCCGGTTCCCACTCGACCGCCTCGACATCCGACGACAAGTCGACGCGGGGCGGTACTCACGAGCAGCATGTGAAGGCTGGCCAGCAGAGCCACAAGAACAGCTGACACTAGCGGCCGTTGAAGCAGGCGCGGGAGGTTCGAGCAGCCTGCCGCGCCTGCATCGCATCGTACCGGGAGGCCCAATGTCACCGGGGTCGCCTGGACCCGCAATCAGCCCTGTTTGTGGGCGGGCGGCGATGCCGTGCTGTCCGTTTGCGGCCGATGATGCGGCAGGTTCGCCAGGAAATGAGCCAGACCCGGCCCCCACAGTTCGGCATGGAAGATCGACGCATGGCCGAACCCGCCCGGCAGCAATTTCAGATGCGCCGAGGGGATGTGCGCGATCGTTTCCTGCGTGCTCTTGAACTGCGCCGGGTTGACCTGATCGTCGGTGAAGTTGATCGCGAGCATCGGCGCGCGGATCCGGCCTAGACCGGCTGACGGATCGAAATCCGCCGAGCTTTCGAAATCATAGAGATAATCGTTGGCGTCGCGATTCTTGTATGCCTCGACCAACTGATCGTCATGGGCCAGCGTTTTGTCGCGGTCGGGACCGGATTCCTGCAATTTCTCGGGCGTGCCGACCATCAGCGCAAAGAGCGGTGCCGCGGTCTGCATCCAGACGGTCGGGCGATGAGCCGGGTCGTAATCGCCGCCCTGCCAATCGGGATCGTTGCGGATTGCATGGATGATGATCTGCCGCCACATCAGATTGCGGCCGCTGATCGGCATCGGCATCGAGGCGACCGGCGCCAGCGCGTCCATCGCCGCCGGAAATCGCTCACCCCAGAGCCATGTCTGCATGCCGCCCTGCGAAATACCGCAGACGAGGCGAAGATGCTCGATCCCGAGTGCCGTCAGCGTCGCATGTTGCGACTCAACCTGATCGATATAGCCGTAATGCGGGAAATGCGCATGCAACCCTTCGGACGGGCGGGTCGAGCCGCCGACGCCGATCCCATCGGGAATCACGATGAAATTATGGGCGAGATCGAGCGGCTTGCCCGGGCGGAACAGGTTTTCCGCCAGCGTCGGCTGAAGAAAACCGCGCGCCGTGCCGGTCGTGCCGTGGAGCAGCAGCGAGGCATTGACGATATGCCCGGCGGCATCGCGCTGCGCTGAGCCCAGCGTCAGATAATGCAGCCGCAGCACGGGCAGGCGCTCGCCGTCCTGCAAGGCGAAATCGTGCAGTTCGACATCGCCTTCCTGCGGCTGGAATTCGTCGGCCGCCCGCGCGCCCAATGGCAGGAGGCAGAGGCACAGTGCCAGGAACCATCGCGTCATCATCGGAAATCCCCCATTCGAACGTCGCAACGATCGTACCGCGCCGGCTCGCGCCGGGCGAGAGGATCAAATGGTCAGAAAGCGGCACAGGATTCGACGAGGGTTTTGCCGACCGCCTGTTGGTGGAAGCGCTGCTTGTAGGCATCGGCGATCGCGTCTAGCTGGCCGAGCGAAACCGCCGAGCGTGGCACGATGATCAGCAGCAGCTTGCTGGATTCGCGCACGATTGTGTGCTGTTCGTCGTCATACCATTGGCCGTTTGCGTCGGTGACGGTGAAGCCGGCGGGAAAGCGCGGCGTCACCTCGGTATCGAGGAAGTTCAGCCAGTCGCGGTCGGAAACCGGGGGTCGATCCGCGACATCGCGCCCGAAATACAAGGTTGCCATCAGCATCGAAGCGCCATGCAGGCCGC
>JAXDMU010000446.1:0-2987 GCA_034665905.1 Aliidongia sp.
TGGCCTGATTTTCCTGGGAATTTCGCGACATGTTCGCCGTCCCGTGGCACGTGCAGGTTATGAAACTCCTGCGGGACGGCTGCGTATTGCCGCAGTGCAACAAAGTTCGGCAGATGAATCGGAACCTGCCTAGACTTTCGGCAGTGCGGGACATGGGTCTGGCCTGTATAAAGCGAGGATGTTTGACAACGCCTTTCCGATTCGCAAATTGACCACGCGAAGCCGCATGCTGCTGCTGCTGGCCGCCCTGGCGCTGCTGGTCGGGTTAGGCCGTGACGGGATCATCGCTGCGACGCCCGGCATCCGGGATTTTCTGCGACTGCCTAATGACGAGCTTGAGATCGCCTATCGCGCCTATGGCTTCGGATTTTATCCGGCGTTGGCGCTTGGCGGTGTGCTGATCGAATTGTCGGGCACCTCGCTGGTGCTGCTGATTGCCGGAGCCGGAGCGGCCTCGGCAATCTGTCTCGCGGGCCTTGCCTGGAGCCTGACCGTCCTGACGGTAAGCCGCTTGGTCCTGGGGCTGTCGGCCGGCTTGATGGTGACGGCGACGGCGGCGGCGCTGGCGCCCTGGACGCCGCCGCGCGAACGGGGCTGGGCAATCGGTTTGGTACAGGCCGCCCTCGCAGCCGGGGTTCTCATCTGGCCGCTTTTCGACATGATGCGATTCATCGGGCCCTGGCGCCCCGGCTTCTTGCTCGTTGCCGCCTTGGCGGCGATTTGGGTCTGGGCTTGTCGGCGATGGTTCCTGCCGCATCCGGTCGAGACCGGCCGTCAGCCCGACACCTTGCCGGTTTACTGGCGCGGCGCTTTGCCGATCCTGATTTTACCAACATTCCTGGCGCTGCTTCAGGGCTGGGGTATGGCGCTCTGCCGGGAATGGGTGCCGCGCTATCTGCTGGCGACCTGGCATTTCGACATCAAGCTGTCGGGCTGGGTTGCCGCGATCAGCGGCGCCGCGACGATTTTGGGCTGTCTGGCCGGCGGTATCGCCGCTGACCGTTCGCTCATTCACAGCAGTAATATCCGCTCCGCCCACCAAATCGTGCCCGGCGTAGGTTTTTTGCTGGCCGCATTCAGCCTGATCCTGTTGCCGATCGGCGCCGATCAACTGGCGATCGCCCTCTGGCTCGGCCTTGCCTTGTTCGGTTTGCAGGCTGCCGGCACGATGCTATGGGTTTTTGCCATCGATATCGGCGGCCGGCACACGGGAATTTCCGCCGGATTCATCGGGCTCGGTCTGCTTTTGTCACAACTGATCTCGCCGCTCTACCTCTTCGGTCTCAGCCGATCGGTCCCGGCGATTCTGGGGGTGGCGATGCTCGTGCTGGCGGGTGTCTTGTCATTCCGGCTGCGGCCTCATCTCGAACTGCCGGTGCGTGTGGTGCCGGCTCCATCATTGCCCAGCGAGGCGATCGACACCGCCGCAGCCGAGATCGATGCCCTGCTCACGAAATCGGGGAAGTCCGGGCGATGACGGCGAAGGCAGGCAGGCGACGCCGTCGGGCCGCATCGGACGGTTTGGCGTCTTCGTTTTGGGGCTTTAGCCTCCCTTAACATCCTTAGTTTATGATTTTGACAGGCGACGATGCCCAGGATCGAGGGCGATATGAGCAGCATGATCGAAACGCCGACGGATCCCCGGCGGGGGCAATTGGAAGAGCTGTTGAGCCGCCTGCCGCCTGACAAGGCGGAAAAGCTGCGTGAGACATTGTGTTCGCAGGCGGGAGGCCAACCCATCTCGCCCATGCTGGCCGATATCATCCAGCGTATTGCTCTGAGGGCGGGGGATGGCGGCGAAGACCAGCCCAACGCGCTGATGCGCCGGGTCTGTGTGCTGTTCGAGCCCTATCTGGTATCGTCCCCGGATGACTCCGAATGGATGATTCAGCGTGCCTCGTTGATGCCGTGGTGGAAGGCGGCGATGGCTTCTTCGGCCGACCTGCGGCGGAACGAGGAACGTTTCATTGAATCGATCCGGGCGCGGCAGCCGGCGGCGGTCGAACGTGCCGTGGTCGAGTCATATGGCCATCTGGCCGAGATTTCCCCCGTGCTGGTTCTCCACGACCCATCGGACGCGTTGCGGCGGGATATGCGCAAGATGACGGTGCTCCTGAAAGGCCGCACGGCATTGGGCGCGGCGCTGGCCGCGATCGGGATCGGCGGGCCGGTCAAGCCGGGCCGCGAAATCGAGATCGATGCAACGCTGATCACCGGTTTCGTCGCGCAGTATGTGTCGATGCTGCGCGAGGCGGCCATTGACCCGGTTTGGCTTGGTCATGGCGTGATGAATCGCCTGGCACGGCCGTGGACCGGCATTCGGTTGGTGCGGGCCGTGCTTGATCGCGGCGGGCTGACCGGGGCCGCGCGCGGCGGCCTGGAACCGCTCGCGCGTCGCGCCTTCTGGCATCTGAGCGAATTGGGCCGTGCCGCCGAGGTCAGCTTGCGGCGTGCGGCGAAAATCCGGCGTGTGGCCGAAATCACCCAGGCCGCAGTCGCCGTCGAACGCTATTTTGCAGCTTTTGACTCGGTGGCGCACGAGGCCGAACTGAATCGGGAACATCTGGCCGTGCGCGATGCTGTCATTGTCGGCGTGTCAAACACGCTCGGTTTGTTCGAAGGTGTGGTTGCCGGTTTTCTGCGGCATTGGCAGCCGCGGCCGGAAGCTGCCCCGGATCTGGCGGAGGCGCTCGATGCCGCGGCCCTCCTCGGCATGATCGGCGCTATTACTGCGGGGCAGGCCGAATCCCCGGTGGTGGCGGCGGCGGCGGCGGCGATTGCGCGCCTTGCCGTGCTGCTGCGGCAAACGCCCGCCGCAGCGGCGGGATCGGCGCGCGCCGAATGGTCGGTGCAGAGCGGCAGGCTGACCAGCAATCTTCGCCTCGAATTGACGTAGCCGCCTCGGTGCTCAGGCGGCTCGTTCCTGCGGAGAGTGCGGATGCGGTGTCGGCGGCGAAGGTCGATCGCGCCGCAGGTGATCGACCGCC
>JAXDMU010000447.1:0-5342 GCA_034665905.1 Aliidongia sp.
AGCGTTCGCCGCGATCGCCGAACGCTATAGCGGCCCGCTGCCGCCGCCGCTGGCGCGTACCCCCCGCGTCTCGGTCGTGGTCTGCGCGTACAATGCCGAGCGCACGATGGAGCGGTGCCTCGCTTCGCTCGAACATCTGAATTATCCGGATTACGAGGTGATCGTCGTCAATGACGGTTCGACCGACGCCACGCGGCAGATTTCCGAGCGCTTTCCCTATTGCCGGCTGATCAATCAGGAAAACAAGGGGTTGAGCGTCGCCCGCAATGTCGGCGCCGAGGCGGCGACCGGTGAAATCGTCGCCTATACCGATAGCGATTGCGTCGCCGACAAGGATTGGCTGAGCTATCTGGTCGCCAAGATGGAGCATACCGGGCTTTCCGCCGTCGGCGGCCCGAATTTCCCGCCGCCCGAGGATGACATGGTGCCGGCTGCGGTCGCGGTTTCACCGGGCGGCCCGACTCATGTGCTGGTGTCGGACGAGGTGGCCGAGCACATCGCCGGCTGCAACATGGCGTTCCGGCGCGACGTGCTGCTGGGGCTGGGCGGGTTCGATCCGGTCTATCGCGCGGCCGGCGATGATGTCGATCTGTGCTGGCGCCTACAGAATGCCGGCTACACCATCGGCTTTGCGCCCGCCGCGGTGGTCTGGCATTTCCGTCGCAATACGGTCGAAGCCTATCTCGATCAGCAGAAGGGCTATGGCAAGGCCGAAGCGCTAGTCTATTCTAAGCATCCGTTGCGTTTCAACCTGTTCGGTCAGGCGAAATGGCTCGGTCGGATCTATGGCGATCTTTCGGCCTCGCTGCTGCTGTCGCGCCGGCCGCTGATCTATGCCGGCGTGTTCGGGCGCGGGCTGTTCCAGACCATGTACGAGGCGCCTTCGTCGCTCGCAGCATATCTGCCGCTGACCTTCGAATGGAATGTCGTCGCCCTCGTGCTGGCGCTGATCGGGCTGTTTTCCGGCGGCTGGGCGCTGTTGCTGCTGGTGCCGCTCCTCACCACCTGGACCTTATGCGTGTCCGGCGCGTTGAAGGCGCCGATCGAGCCGCGCTTTCGCGGGCTGAAGGCGCGGGCGCTGATCGCGCTCCTGATCTATCTCGGCCCGATCGTGCGCGGCTGGACCCGGCTGAAATGGCGCATCAAGGAATCGAACGCGGTCGATCACACCGCCGAGGAACCGGTCGAGCAGGAGCCGCGCATCGATTGGCGCGAGCGGAGCCTGTTTTTGTCCTATTGGGGCGAACACAGCGAGGAAAAGGAACTGCTGATCGCGCGGCTCATGGAATTCCTCGTTCCGCGCAAATATTTCCTGATGATGGACGAGGGCTGGAGCGACTGGGATCTCAAAATCTCACGCGGTTTATGGAGCCGCGCCTATGTCCTGGTCTGCACCGAGAATCACGGCGGCGAAAAGCGGGTGCAGCGGGTGCGTTGCGCGATGCGCCTGTCGCGGCTGTCCGCCTTCGTGCTGCGCTGCGTTGCCGGTGCCACCGCGGTGGCGCTGATTGCCGGCGAGCCGGTGCTGGGCACGTTGCTGGCGCTGGGCGGCTTGGCGCTGTTCGGATACATCGCCAACGAGACGCTGCGCTTCGGCCGGATCATGCATCGGGTGATCGAACATGTCGCAGTCGAATCCGGTCATATCCCGATGACCCGTCAACCGGCCAAATGAGGCGGCTCGCGGGATGAGCGGCCTTGCCGGCAAGATCCTGGGCAGCGTCCGGCCGTATCGCGGCCGGTTCTTCGGTGCGCTGGCGCAGATCTTTCTGATCAGCGCTTTCGCCGTGCTGGAGCCATGGCCGCTGCGGCTGGTCATCGACAATGTACTGGGCGGCAAGGCGCTCGAGCTGGGCTCCTGGGCGCCGTGGTTCCCGGATCTCAATGCGTGGCCCAAGCTGACGCTGGCGGCGGCCCTCTGTACGGGGTTGGTCGTGATCGTGCTGGTCTCCGGTACGCTCAACGTCTTCTACAATTGGACCGCGATCGGGCTCGGCCAGCGCATGGTCAACGATCTGCGCGCCCGGCTCTATGCCCATTTGCAGCGCCTGTCGCTCGCCTTCCACAGCCGGCAGAAGGTCGGCGATCTGATGATGCGGATCACCGCGGACAGCTATGCGGTCCAGACCATGGTGATGAACGGGCTGTTGCCGATCCTTCAGGCCGGGGTGATGCTGGCCGGCATGCTGCTGGTGCTGCTGCCGATCGATCCGTTCCTGACCGGGGTGGCGCTGACCATCGTGCCGTTGCTCGCCATTCTGATCGGCGTGTTCAACCGCAAGATCGCCCGGATCGCCACCACGGCGCGCGACACCGACAGTCAGGTCTATACGCTGGTCCATTGGGGCATGGCCTCGATCAAGCATGTCCAGGCTTTCACCAAGGAAGAGGAAGAGCATCGCCGCTTCATGGAAGCGAGCGGGGCCGCACTCCATGCCCATCGCCTGCTCTATTCCTGGCAGGGCGCCTATTCCGGGGTGATCAATACCATCGTCGCCGCCGGCATGGGGCTGGTGATCTTCGTCGGCGCGCGCGACGTCCTGAACGGCACGCTCACCATCGGCGAACTGGTGCTGTTCACGACATATCTGGCCCGGCTTTATGCGCCGGTGAACCAGATCACGCAAAGCTGGGGCCTGATCGCCGGGGCGCGCATCGGTGCCACGCGCTGCTTCGAGATTCTGGAGACCGAACCGGACCTGCCGGATGGCAAGCTGCTGTTTCCGCCCGAAGGGGCGAAAGGCCGCATCGAATGGCAGGGTGTGGGGTTTCGGTATCGCGCCGACACGCCAGTGCTGCGCGGCATCGACCTCGCCGTCGAACCGGGCCAGACCATCGCGCTGGTCGGGGCGACCGGTGCCGGCAAATCGACGTTGCTCGGCCTGCTCGCGCGGTTTTTCGATCCGAGCGAGGGGCGGGTGCTGATCGACGGTATCGACATAAGGCAGTACCAGCTGAAATCGCTGCGCCGGCAGGTCTCGATGGTGCTCCAGCCGCCGCTGGTCTTTCCGCTGACCGTGTTCGAGAACATCGCCTATGGCCGGCCGGAGGCGACGCTCGACGAGGTCAAGGAGGCCGCGCGCCTCGCCCGGATCGACCGGATGATCGAGGGCTTGCCGCAGGGTTACGAGTCGCTGGTCGGCGAATCCGGCGCCACCTTCTCCGAAGGCGAGAAGCAGCGCCTGACCATTGCGCGCGCCTTGCTGCGCGACTCGCCGATTCTGGTGCTGGACGAGCCGACCTCGGCGCTCGATGCCGAGACCGAATCCCTGGTGATGCAGGGCATCAACCGGCTGACCGAGGGTCGCACGGTCTTTGTCATCGCGCATCGATTGTCCACGGTGCGCCGAGCTGACCGGATCCTTGTGCTCAAGGATGGCATCATCGCGGAAAGTGGCAGCTTTACCGAATTGATGCAGTGCAACGGATTATTCGCTACCCTATACAATACGCAGTTCGACCCACAGGAGGAGACGCAGCTTGGCGTCTAGCAAGAAGACCGTCCTCGTCCTGCACCTCGCCGGACAGATCCCGTTGGCCGGCATCGCCTGGCAGGCGCTGCACTATGTGCTGGGGCTGCGTCGCCTCGGCTATGATGTCTGGTATATCGAGGATTCGGGGGCGAACCCCTACGATCCGCGCCAGCAGAGCATCGTCGAGGATTGCAGCTACAACGTCCAATTCGTGAAGACGATGATGGAGCGGTTCGACCTGGGCGACCGCTGGGCCTATTGGGACGCGGCGAACGACGTGGTCCATGGCATCTCCAAGGCGCGGCTGCTGGAACTGTACGGCGAGGCGTCAGCGCTGTTCAATCTGTGCGGCGCCACGCGGCTTCGTGACGAGCATCTGAAATGCCCGATCCGCGTCTTCGTCGATACCGATCCAGTGTTCGAGCAAGCCAAGATCGCCGCGGGGAACGCCGATTCGCTGGCCTATCTCGGCATGCACACGCACCATTTCACCTATGGCGAAAATCTGGGCAATCCGGATTGCCCGGTGCCGATGGGCACCTTCGACTGGAAGAAGACCCGGCCGCCGGTGCTGGTCGATCTGTGGGACGCCGGCTGCGTCGCCGCCGGCCCGTATTTCAGTTCGATCGCGACCTGGGAAAACAAGGGCAAGGATATCGAGGTGGCGGGCGAGACCTATCGCTGGTCCAAGCACGTCAATTTCCTGCACTTCCTCGATCTGCCGCGCCAATTGATGCAGCCCTTCCGCCTTGCCATGTCGCCGCCGACCGCCGAGGTCGAGGCGCGCGTGCGCGAGGGCGGCTGGGACATCGTCGATCCCGTGCCGGTCTCGGCCGACATGCAGTCCTATCGCGATTTCGTGGTCAGTTCGCGCGGCGAATTCACCGTGGCCAAGGACATCTATGTTCGCCCGAACAGCGGCTGGTTCTCCGACCGCTCGGTTTGCTACCTCGCCGCCGGCCGGCCGGTGATCACGCAGGAAACCGGCTTCTCGAAATTCATCGAGACCGGACGCGGGCTGTTTCCCTTCGGCTCGCTCGAAGAAATCCGCGAGGCGGTGGCGCAGATCAATGCCGATTACGCACGGCATTCGATCGGCGCGATCGAGGTGGCGTATGAGTTCTTCGACGCCGATGCGGTGCTGCGCAAGATGGTGCTGGAGTGCGATCTGTAAAGGGGGATTATGAACGAGACTAATGAAGAAGATAACTTTCAGTTCGATAACGAAGGAAAGTGCTGTGACGCCGTTATTCGCACAATAGAAAGCGAAGTCGGTAGCAGTCGCATTCCAAATAGTATCATACGGAATGCGCCATCAGGACTGACTGGGAAGAATGTCGAAGTTAAACTGACAATCGGATGTCAGGTATATGCGCTTGAACACACTAGAATCTTTGGGTTCTCCGGTCACCATAACAGCGACCATAAGAAGTTTTTATTATTTCGGGATAAATTCAAGAAACTTGAATTCCCGTTTCGCGGACATTATTATGTATATATACCTGATACTGCAAGGAAGCATTTTTCTGATGGGGCATTTTTTGATACCCTAACTGCATGGACATACGAGACCGCCGCAACACTTAATGGTCGGGCACCGTCTGACGGGTCGAAGGGGCCCGACTACCTGAAGCAGGATGGTATTTTACCGGGATTTGACTTAACGGTCAAATTAGTACGTCGGGAATGGATCGTTCAGCAAGATGGTTTGATGGACGTGATGTTGTATCCGCCCTTTGTCGATCGTAATCCGCTCGACCACCAAATTGAAAAGGCGTTGAACAAGAAATGTGAGCAGCTCAAACCCCATAGAGACGCTGGCGCGAGGTCTGTTCTAATTTTAGAGATGGTAGGATGCAGCATTAATCA
>JAXDMU010000448.1:0-3471 GCA_034665905.1 Aliidongia sp.
CTTGCCGCCCTTGCGCTTGTATGCCGCCAGATAATCGGCCAGGGCGTCCCTGACGAAGTAGGGGCCGGTTCGCGGTTCCTCGTCCTCGAAGCCGCGCGCGGCCAGCTTGAACCATTCATCGGCCTTACGCTGCGCCTCGGCATAGGGCAGACAAAGCCCGCCGCCATCGGCATCGATCGCGTCATCGGCGGCGCCCAGCGCATTGTAATGCTGCTTCAGGGCGTCATCGCGATAGCGGGCGATCCAGGTGCCGCCGCCGGCCCCCTTCCGGTAGCCGATGGCGCACCCCTTGGAAATCACCACCCAATAGGGCTCCCGGCGGATCGTCAGCTTCGACCGCGCCGATCGGGTATCGAGCTTGGCATTTCGAACTGTGCGGGCCATGGCAGCGCCTCCTGGGTTCCGTACGGAAATTATACGGAATACCTGCGGGCGGATGCAAGGGGATAGTGGCGGACTGCGTGTCTATAACTATATGTAATTACGTAATATCGTGGATGTTCGCGGTTGTTCAAAAATGCCGGAATCGCCCTCTTTCACGGCGGTAACACCGGTTCGAATCCGGTTGGGGACGCCAATAAAAACAAGACGTTAGCGCGGTTGTGCGGAAATACGCCGCACCATTCTCCATTCCACGCCAACCCGGAGCGCTTCGTCCGCAAGCCCACTCAGCCGCCCGCCACCTGGATAACTCCGCCCACAACGGCGCAGATAAACAGAGCTTAATTTACGAAACCGGCTGTCTCACAAGAGTTGACACGTTCCGAAGATTCTACGCGATCGTCGATCACCTCAGGCACGCGCACATTCTTGCGGTTTCTGCGGTGGTCGGATCTCAACAGCCAGGATCTCGCCCGGCTCGTTCCTCGAACCCCGTGCTGGCGCTGGCGCACCTGCCACCGCGGCTGCCCTGGGAAGATGTGAGGCGGGGGATCGCCGCGATCGACGTGACGAAGCCGTCGGGCATGCGCGATCGTGCGCTGCTTCTGCTTGCGTCTTCCCACCCTTCACCGCGGCCATCCCGATTCCCCTCACCGGGGTACGACCGTTACGGGCGAATTGCCGCCGGTGTAGATATTCGCTCGATTGTGCGTCGCACAAGTCGATTTTCGCTATTGCAGCATAGGGAAAATCGACTGGAATATCCGCCAAAATTGTCCGTAAATACTTGAGGAACAAAAGACGATGCGGTCGGGCACGCCGTCAGGAGAGATGAATGATATCCGCTATGACCTGGGATACCGTCGAGGCCCAGGAGATTGTTGATCGACTGAAGCGTTTGCCGGGGGCAACCTTGCCGATCCTTCATGCCTTGCAGGACCGTTTCGGCTATGTCGATCACGTCGCGGTACCGGTGATTGCCAAGGCGCTCAATCTCAGCCAGGCCGAAATTCACGGCGTCATCAGCTTCTATCATGATTTCCGGGCGGCACCGGCCGGCGACCATGTCATCAAGCTGTGCCGGGCCGAAGCGTGTCAGTCGATGGGTTGCCGCACGCTCGAAGCCCACGCGCAACGCCGGCTGGGCATCGCGTTCGGCCAGACGACAGCGGATCGGCGCTTCACGCTGGAGCCGGTCTATTGTCTGGGCAATTGCGCACTCTCACCGGCATTGATGATTGATGGCGAACTGCATGGCCGGGTCGATCCCGCGCGGTTTGACGCGCTGCTTGAGGCGGCACCATGAGCGCTCGTGTCTATGTGCCGATTGATGCCGCCGCCCTGTCGGTCGGGGCCGGTGCAGTCGCCGCCGCAATCGCAGCCGCCCTGCCGGGAACCGGGACGGAAATCGTGCGCAACGGCTCGCGCGGCTTGTTCTGGCTCGAACCGATGGTCGAGATCGAGACGCCGGAGGGCCGTGTCGCCTATGGGCCGGTGTCGGCGGCCGATGTGCCGTCGCTGTTCCAGGCCGGGTTCCTTACGGGCGGCGGTCATCCGCTGCGCCTCGGCCTGACCGAGGAAATCCCCTATCTCAAGGCGCAGCAGCGTTTGACCTTCGCTCGCTGCGGCATCACCGATCCGCTGTCGCTGGGTGATTACACGGCCGAGGGCGGGTGGCGCGGATTGGACAAGGCGCTGGCGCTGACGCCGCGGCAGATTGTCGAGACCGTCTTCGAATCCGGCTTGCGCGGGCGCGGCGGCGCGGGTTTCCCGACCGGGATCAAATGGCGCACCGTGCTTGATGCACCGGCCGCGCAGAAATACATCGTGTGCAATGCCGATGAGGGCGACAGCGGCACTTTCGCCGACCGGATGCTGATGGAGGGCGATCCCTTCGTGCTGATCGAAGGCATGATCATCGCCGGCCTCGCGGTCGGGGCGACTCAGGGCTATGTCTATATTCGCTCGGAATATCCGCACGCGTTCAAGACCTTCAGCCACGCGATCGAATTGGCCGAGGCGGCGGGCTATCTCGGTGCCTCGGTCAAGGGTTCCGGCCGGGCGTTCCGGCTCGAAGCCCGGCTCGGTGCCGGCGCCTATATCTGCGGCGAGGAAACCTCGCTCTTGGAAAGCCTGGAGGGCAAGCGCGGCCAGATCCGGCCGAAGCCGCCGCTGCCGGCGATCGAGGGGCTGTTCGGTCAGCCGACCGTGGTCAACAACGTCATCTCGCTCGCCTCGGTGCCGATCATCCTCGACATGGGGGCGGCGTTCTATCGCGATTTCGGCCAGGGCCGTTCGCGCGGCACGTTGCCGTTCCAACTGGCCGGCAATGTCAAGCAGGGCGGGCTGGTCGAGACGGCGTTCGGCCTGACGCTGGGCGATCTGATCGAGCGGTTCGGCGGCGGCACCGCCAGCGGCCGGCCGGTGCGGGCGGTGCAGGTCGGCGGCCCGCTTGGCGCCTATTTCCCGCAAGCGTTGCTCGATACGCCGCTCGATTACGAGGCGTTCGCCGCCCGGCGCGGCATGGTCGGCCATGGCGGCGTCGTGGTGTTCGACGACACGGTCGATTTGGCCCAACAGGCGCGCTTCGCGATGGAATTCTGTGCTATAGAAAGTTGCGGAAAATGCACCCCCTGCCGGATCGGTTCAACCCGCGGCGTCGAGTTGCTCGATCGCATCATGGCCGGGACCGAGCGCGGTAAGAATTTGGCCGTGCTCGACGATCTCTGCCAATTGATGCTCGATGGCTCGCTCTGTGCGCTGGGCGGCCTGACTCCGTTCCCGGTGCTGAGCGCGCTCCAGCATTTCCCCGAGGATTTCGATCAGCCTGTGCCTGACGCACAGGCCGCCCAATAGGAGAGCGGCAATGGCGCTCGTCATGGAAACCGATTTTGGCACGCCGGAACGCACCGGCGCTCCGGTGACGCTGGAGATCGATGGCCTCAGCGTCACGGTGCCCGCCGGCACTTCGGTGATGCGTGCCGCGGTCGAGTTGGGCACGCAGATCCCCAAACTGTGCGCGACCGACAGTGTCGAGCCGTTCGGCTCCTGCCGGCTCTGTCTGGTCGAGATCGACGGGCGGCGCGGTAC
>JAXDMU010000449.1:0-7541 GCA_034665905.1 Aliidongia sp.
TACGGGCGGATGTGGTAGCGGCACCGGTCGGATGGAACAAGCCTCGCTTGCAAGGGCGCGACGCCGTTACCGTCACACCAAATCCCACAGCAGCTTCGCATTCATCGCGATGATCATCACACTCACGAACCACGCCAGCCCGTTGAGCCAGCCGGGGTTGGCAAAGCGGCCCATTTTTCTCCGGTCGGCGGTGAACAGCACCAACGGCACCATGGCGAAGGGCAACTGCATCGACAGCACCACCTGGCTCGCGATCAGCAGCCGGCCGGTCGCCGCTTCGCCGGCCAGCGCGATCACGATCGCGGCCGGGGCGACGGCGAGCAGGCGGGTCGCCAGCCGGCGCAGCCAGGGCGGCAGTTGCAGATCGAGGAAGCCCTCCATCACCACTTGGCCGGCGAGCGTGCCGGTCAGGGTCGAGCTCTGGCCGGAGAACAGCAGCGCCAGCGCGAAGACGATCGCGGCGAGCGGGGCGCCCAGCAGCGGCGCCATCAGTTCGTAGGCGTCCTGGATCGCGGCGATGTCGGTATGGCCGGTCTGGTGAAAGGTCGCGGCGGCCAGCACCAGGATGGCACCATTGACCAGCAAGGCCACGGTGAGCGCGATGCCGGTGTCGAGTGTGGAAAAGCGAATCGCCTCGGCCCGGCCCACGCTGTCGAGCGCGAAGCGCCGCGTCTGGACGATCGAGGAATGCAGATAGAGATTATGCGGCATCACAGTGGCGCCGATGATGCCGACGGCGATGAAGAGGGCGCCCGCATCCCGGACGATCGAGGCTTGGGGCACCAGACCGGCGCCAAGAGCCGCGAGATCGGGCCGCGCCATGATAATTTCGAAAGCGAAACAAAAAATGATGAGGATGATCAGGCCGATCACGATCGCCTCGACCAGCCGAAAGCCGAAGCGCTGGAGCGACAGCACAATCAGCGTATCGAACGCGGTCAGCAGCACGCCCCAGAGCAGCGGCAAGCCGAATAGCAGTTGGAGTGCGATCGCCGTGCCGACCACTTCGGCCAGATCGCAGGCGATGATGCCGATCTCGGCGAACAGCCAGAGCGCCAGCGAGACCGGGCGCGGCCAGGCATCGCGGCACGCCTGGGCCAGATCGCGGCCGGTGGCGATGCCGAGGCGCAGGCTCAGCACCTGCAACAGGATCGCCATCAGGCTCGACAGCACCACGACCGACAGCAGCGTATAGCCATAGGCCGAGCCGCCGCCCAGATCGGTCGCCCAGTTGCCCGGGTCCATATAGCCGACCGAGATCATGTAACCCGGCCCGCCAAAGGCGAGCAGCTTGCGCACGAAGCCGCGCGCCGGGATCGCGATGCTGCGATGCAGTTCGGTCAGCGAGGCGGCTCGGTCGCGGCGCCAGGAACCATCGGGGGGAGCGATCATCGGGTTCCTCAGTCGGAGCGGCCCCGCCCGCCGGTTCAGGACAGGGTCGTCAGCGCCTCCGGCACGAAGGGCAGCAGTGCTCCATATTGCGCATCGCGCACCTTGCGCGTCCAGGCCGGATCGACCAGCAGTGCGCGACCGACCGCAACCAGATCGAACTCGTCGCGCCCCAGCCGTTCCAGCAGTTCGTCGATGCCGGTGGCCGACGAACTCTCGCCGCGGAACGAGCCGATGAATTCGCCCGAGAGGCCGACACTGCCGACCGTGATGGTCGGCTTGCCGGTCAGCTCGCGAGTCCAGCCGGCGAGGTTCAGGGGCGAGCCGTCGAATTCCGGTTCCCAGAATTTGCGCTGCGAGCAATGGAAGATATCGACCCCGGCCTCGCTGAGCGGCTTCAGGAACTGGCCGAGCGCTTGGGGAGTCGGTGCCAGTTTGGCGGTGTAATCCTGCTGCTTCCATTGCGAAAAGCGCAGGATGATCGGGAAATCCGGTGATGTGGCGCGGCGAACCGCCTCGATGATCTCGACCGCGAAGCGGGTGCGGTCGACCATGTCGCCGCCATATTCATCCTCGCGCCGGTTGGTGCCTTCCCAGAAGAACTGGTCGATCAGGTAGCCATGGGCGCCGTGAATTTCGACGCCGTCGAAACCCAGCGCCCTGGCGTCGGCCGCACCCTGCGCGAAGGCGGCGACGACGCGGGCGATATGCTCGCGCGTCATCGGTTCGCTGTGCTGCGTGTCGGGTTTGGTCAGGCCGGACGGGCCGGCGCTCGGCAGTTCCGGATGCGGTGCTGTCGCCGGATTGCGCGCCATGCCGACATGCCAAAGCTGCGGCATGATCTTGCCGCCCGCGGCATGAACCTCCTCGACCACGCGCCGCCAGCCGTCCAGCGCCGGGCCATAGAAATTGGGAACGGCGCCATTCATCGTCGAAACCGGATCGGCGATCGTGGTGCCTTCGGTGATGATGAGGCCGGTCGCCCCTTCGGCGCGGCGGCGATAATAGGCCGCGACATCGGGTCCGGGAATCCCGTCGGGCGATTTCGAGCGCGTCATCGGTGCCATCACGACGCGATTGGCCAGCGCGAGGTCGCGCAGTTGAAACGGACGGAACAGCGGTGCAACGGAGCCGGTCACGCGATATCTCCCAAAACGTGTCATTCTTTGTGCCATGCGGCGGAAAGGACCGGTATGGCCGGCAACCGGAGAGCAGCAATGCGCCAGGGATCATCAAATTCCTGTGATTCGCGGGCATTGCGCGCTATCGCAGAGCTATCTTCAGGGTGAACCATTGGGGGGCAGGCACATGACGGTGAAAACCGCGTTCGATTTCGAGTTCGAAAGTCTGCGGGGCACGAAACTGCCACTGGGCGAGTTCGCCGGAAAACCGGTCATCATCGTCAATACCGCATCCAAATGCGGCTTCACCCCACAATATGCCGGGCTCGAAGCGCTGTGGCAGCGGCACAAGGCCGATGGGCTGGTCGTGCTCGGCGTGCCCTGCAACGATTTCGGCGGCCAGGAGCCGGGCAGCAGCGACGACATCACCGCGTTCTGCCAGGTCAATTACGGCGTCGATTTCCCGATGACCGGCAAGGTCCACGTCAAGGGCGCCGACGCGCATCCGCTGTTCGGCTGGCTCGCGGCGCAGGGCGGTTTCTGGTCGCGGCCGCGCTGGAATTTCTACAAATATCTGATCACGCGCGACGGCGAACTGAAGACCTGGTTCAGCAGCCTGACCCGGCCGAACTCAGCCAAATTCACCAGTGCCGTCGATGCGTTGATTGCGGAGCGGTAAACCAACTCGCTACGCGCCGCGGCCCTGGATCGGTCGTGCGCAAGCCATTCTCCGGCTTGACGCAACCGGGACAGATGACCTCAGATCACAACTCCCGCGTCCGGCCCGGCCGCGCATTGAGGAGGTTGCCGCCGTGATCACCCCATCCCGCCGCGATCTCGTGTCCGGCCTCGCCGCTGCCCTCATGCTGCCCGCTGCTGTGCCGGGTGCGGTCGCCGCGCCCGTGGCGGATCGGACGGGCCGCGCGGCTGTGCCGGGTGGTACGGTCTGGTGGCGCCGAATCGGCTCGGGGCCGAAGACGCCGATCCTGCTGCTCCATGGCGGCCCTGGCGCCGGGCATAATTACCTGTTGCCCCTGAAGGCGCTGGCCGACGAGCGGCCGGTGATTTTCTACGACCAACTGGGCTGTGGCCGATCGGATAGCCCGGCCGACGAATCGCTCTATACCGTTCAGCGTTCGGTCGATGAGGTCGATGCGGTGCGCCGCGCCCTCGGGCTCGACCGGATCGTGCTGTTCGGCCATTCCTGGGGCTCGATGCTGGCGATCGAATATCTCTGCCAGGATCGCGGCGCGGGCGTCGAACAGCTGATTCTGGGCGGCGCACTGGCCAGCGTGCCGCAATGCATGGCGGGCCAACAACGCCTGATCGACGCGCTGCCGAATGGTGGCGGCGCTAAGCTGCACGCGCTGGAAGCGGCGCATCGCGAGGCGTCGCCGGAATATCAAAAGCTGGTCAACCAGTTCTACGATCGCCATGTCTGCCGGCGCAAACCGCTGCCGCCCGAAGCGGCCGAAACCTTCGCCATCGTCGGCAAATCGATCGCCTATCGCGTGATGAACGGCCCAAATGAATTCACCATCACGGGCGTGATCAAGGATTGGGATCGTCGGGCGGATCTGGGCCATATCAAGATGCCGACGCTGATCACGACCGGCGAATATGACGAAGTCACGCTGGATTGCCACGAAACGATCCACCAGGGTGTCGCCGGATCGGAGCTTCAGGTGCTCGATGGCTGTTCGCACATGACGATGAGCGAACAGCCCAAGGAGTATGTCACACTGCTGCGGCGGTTTCTGGCCTAACCTGGACGCCTCATGAGCCGGTCGACAAGCTGCGGATCGATCCGCAGGCGCCGGGCGCTTATGGCGCCACCATCACCTTCAGCCTGCCGCTGGAACGACAGCAGGCGGAGGAGCGCCAGACGCGCCGCGATCCCGAGCCGGAGATGATTGGGTGTCGACAACCGCAATCCTCTCAGACCCGAGCCTCTTCACGCCAAGAACATTCCAAATCCCGCATCAGCAGGGTTGTTCATTCAGCAACCAGAACAGCGCGGTACGGATTTTCAAGATATTCCGGCACGATCCGATCGAAATCTCGGATGTGCGCCGGCAAGCTCGCCACATCCACTTCCGGTTCCGGGCCCGATGCTGATAGCGGAACGGTATCGCCGAACTGCGCCATAAATTCATCGACACGGGCTTGATCCTTGCTGAGCGCATGGAAATGCTCCAGCTCAGCACGCGTATAGGCGTTCATCTCGGCGATGTGACAGACCAGATCGAAGTATTCCTCATAGTCCGCGGCCCGGACCTGCTGGTAGGTCGCGAGCGCTTGATCGAGGGGCAATTTCCCTGAAAACGCGGTGTGGATGTAGTTGGTGATCAGTTCCGCGTCGCGGAATGCATGCGTGATCCCCATGGCGGTGACCTGGTCCTTGAAGCTGCCGGCATCGCCGACCAAAGCCCAGCCGGGGCCGACATTCTCGAGCTGAAATGCCGGCATCGTCCCGCAGCCTTTGAAACGTTCTTCTCGCTTGGCGCCACGCAGGCGTTCGCCCATTTCAGGGGCGCAGAATTCGAAGGTTCTGAAGAAATTCTCTTCCGCATCGGCCTTAAACTCGCTCCACCATTCTGTCGGCCCGTAGACCAGCGACATGTGGCTGCCATCAGAGGTCGGAAACATCGCCGTGCCGAGTCGCCCCCTCTTATGAATCGCCACGTCGTTGAGTTCGATACCCTTGAAATAGCCGAAAAATGCAAATGTCGAAAGTTCTCGATAATCCTTCGTCTGCGCACCGACCGCCTTGGCGAACGTCGAAAAACGGCCATCCGCACCGATCACCAGAGGGGCATGCGCCATGATTGTCGTACCGGATGCCGTGGTCGCGCAGATCCCCTTCACGACGCCGGCCTCCTCGATCGTCTGCGTGAACGTGACCGCCTGACGCACGTCGGCGCCCGAACTGGCAGCCTCGTCGAGCAGGATCTGGTCCAGGAGGTACCGGCGCGGTCCACAATATGTGTTTGTCACCCCCTCACTGTCGCCATGCAGAGTCCTGAAGCGCTCTTGGAGAGCCGCGACCGGAACCGAGCCGGCAAAGCTGATCCCTTCGATAGTTACGTTCATATGCGTGGAGTGTGGCGTGCGGCTAAGTATCCGTTCCGCAAGGCCCCATCGATTTAGATAAGTCATCCCACGCGGCCAGATAAAATGCGTCGACAATGTATCCCGTGGGAATGTCTCTCGTTCGACGAGCAATACATCGTATCCGCGTCTTGCCAAAAGCATTGCTGTCGAGGCACCGGCGACGCTACCACCGATAACAATTACGTCAAGTTTTTCCACAGGCAACCTCATTACGTTCGACTGTCGAGGAATTTCCGACATATTTTGAACGTAATGAGGTGTCGGCCGTCAGCGCAAGGCAATTTTTATGCTGGGTTTGATCGCTCGATTGCTGTCGCGACAATCTTCATCGAGGCGATCATCCCATAAAACGGGTTCAATGAAGAAACTATTCTATGATTCGATGTGGAAAAATCTCCCAAGCCAATTAGTCGGTATGATTTTCTACAAAGCGGATTGATTATATATAGTTCCACGCCATAACTACTGGCGTAGGCTAACGCTTCAGCGCCTCGACCCCCGGCAATTCGCGGCCTTCGAGCCATTCGAGGAAGGCGCCGCCGGCGGTCGAGAGATATGTCAGGTGGTCGGCGACGCCGGCATGGGCCAGTGCGGCGACGGTGTCGCCGCCGCCGGCCACGGCGATCAGCGTGCCGGCTTTGACCCGTTCGGCGACATGGCGCCCGATGGCGGTGGTGCCGGCATCGAACGGCGGCGTTTCGAAGGCGCCGACCGGGCCGTTCCACACCAGGGTTTTCACACTATTCAAGGCGGCATCGATCGCGGCGACCGTGGCCGGGCCGACATCGAGCACCATGCGGTCGCGCGGCACGGCGCCGATCGGCACGATCTCGGTTTCGACCCCGGCGGCCAGCGTCTCGGCCACCACGGCATCGCTCGGCAGCAGAATCTTGCATTTGGCCGCCTCGGCCGCGGCGAAGATCGCCTCGGCGGTGCCAAGCATGTCGCGCTCGACCAGCGAGCGGCCGACTTCCGTGCCCTGGGCCAACAGCATGGTGTTGGCCATGGCGCCGCCGATGATCAGCAGTTCGACGCGGGCGACCAGCGAATTCAGCAGATCGAGCTTGGTCGAAACCTTGGAGCCGCCGACCAGCGCCGCGACCGGCCGGGCCGGGCGGTCGAGCGCCATCGCCAGCGCTTCGAGTTCGGCCTGCATCGCGAGGCCGGCGGCCGAAGGCAGCAAATGCGCCAGCGCCTCGGTCGAGGCATGGGCGCGATGGGCCGCGGAAAACGCGTCATTGACGTAGATATCGCCGAGCTGGGCGAGCGCGCGGGCGAAGGGCAGGTCGTTCTTCTCTTCCTCGGGATGGAAGCGAAGATTTTCCAGGAGCGCCACGTCGCCGTTCTTGAGCGCATTCACGACCTTGGCGGCCGGCTCGCCGATGCAATCGTCGGCGAAGCTGACCGACTTGCCGCCCAGCGCCTGGGACAGCGGCGCCACCAACTGCGCCAGCGACGATTCCGCACTGCGCTTGCCCTTGGGGCGACCGAAATGGGAGAGCAGCACGACGCGCGCGCCGGCCGCGGTCAGATGCCGGATGGTCGGCACCAGCCGCTCGATCCGCGTGGCATCGCTGACCTTGCCGTTCTGCATCGGCACATTCAGGTCAACCCGCACGAGGACACGCTTGCCGGCAACGTCGAGATCGTTCAGCGTCTTATAGGCGGTCATCGGGGCTTCCCTGTGGCGTGGCGCGTGAAAGGGTGCGATCAGCGTCGTAGGGCGCCGATGCACGGCCTGTCAACGCCCGGCCGTGCCGAAGAGTCGCATAGGAGGGTTCCGTGTCTTACCAATCCGCCCTGATCACCGGGGCTTCGAGTGGCATCGGCGAGGCTTTCGCGCTGCTGCTGCCGGACTCGACCGATCTGCTGCTGCATGGCCGCGATGAACATCGCCTCGCCGTTCTGGCTGAGCGG
>JAXDMU010000450.1:0-20261 GCA_034665905.1 Aliidongia sp.
CGTGCGCGCAGAAAGAAACGTCGCGGCTCATATTGACTTCGCCGACGCCGACGCTTGCGGCGAAGAAGACGTGGTCGCTGCCGATCATGTTCACCGCGGCGACAGGCATATCGAACATGCGTGCCGCAATCCGAACCACAGAGTCTAAACTGGGCAACTGACGGTTACTGCCCAGCCCATATTCGGACAAGGATTTCAGCCTTTCCGGTTCCGTCGCCAATATCGCAGGACATTTCATCGCGACTTTCTCCCGGATCGAGCTTAAGAAGCCTCACATCGCCGCGAGCTTATCACTGCTACCCAAAATTGTGTATATATTAATTTTCACACTAAAGATAATTAAATCTGCCCAATGGCTTGGCCGATTTGCATGGGCCCCCGCCGTTCCTGGTGTGACGCAACGGCGCGGCATAGCGCCGAAAATCTACCGATGAATAGCTTGCATCTGCACCCCCGTTGACAATCATAGGTGATGAACATAGTCACAAAAATTTTCCTTGTCTACTTTCCCACATGCTTTGAAATGCGTCATATCTCTATTAAAAATCAGATGTGGTGACAACCCTGGGCGCTCAAGGGGCGACAGAGTAAACATAGTGCTCATAATCATCGGCCCCTGCTCGGCGGCAGCCACGTTGCCCGCGAACCGCGGTTCAGTGGAGGGCGCGACGGGCTACTTCCGGTTCGCGTTCGATCACAGCCAGCAACGCCAGGGCCGGAGCATCCGGCCGGGTTCGTCCCTGCTCCCAATCCCGCACCGTGCCCAGTGGCAGGCGGTAGGCTTGAGCAAATTGCTCTTGCGTCATACCGAGGCGAGCGCGCAGTGCCTTGATATCCGGCACCCGGCGCATCCGCGTCAGTTCGTCCGGTATCATCGGCGGCGCGTCGGGGTCCGACAAGGCCGCGGCCATCGCCTCCGCGTCGGTCAGGGCGCGCACCCGTTCCCAGTCGGTGCGGCCCTCTGGAACCGGCCGCCCCGATTCAATGCGTACCCGCGTAGTGCCTGTCTTGCTCATGTCGTGTTGCCTTCCGGGCTGAAATGATGCGGCAAAGATTTTCATCGCGCAGAGTAGTAACGACGAACAGGATGTTACCGCGTGCAATGCCGATGGTACGAATCCGCTCCTCGCCATAGGCGGGGCCATCATCGACCTCCTCGATCCGACGCGGATCGGTCAATGCATTAATGGTGTCGAGGAAATCGATGCCGTGCTTGACCATGTTGGTCGCGGCTTTGGCATCGTCCCATTCGTAATCCAGGGGTCTACGCTACGGGCACTCCGTAGTCCCGGTCAAGTTTTTCATACCGACGATCAGAGGGCCACAGCGTAAACATCGTGCTCATCATCGTCGGCCCCGGCCCGCCAGTTTCCGCCAGAAACCGCGAAGCTCATTGGCCCGCGCCGCGCCGAAACGACATATCCGCCCGATCTCCTGAGAGAATCCTTGCGCTCAGCCCCATCCCGACTATTATGTCGTTCTGCTGGCCTCGATTGATAGGTGGTTGGCGTTTCGAGGGTGGGCCGCTGGCCCACTTTTTTGTTTCTGCGGCAGGTTTTGGGCAGGCGATAGTGCGGGAAAACGCAGTCATTGAGCGGTTGATCGGCCCTTCGCTCGACGGCATGGGCTTTCGTCTGATCCGCGTCAGTTTCGGCGGCGGCGGACGGCCGGTGTTGCAGATCATGGCGGAGCCGAGCGACGGCAGCGCCATGTCGGTCGAGCATTGCGCCGAGATCAGCCGCGCCGTATCGGCGATTCTGGATGTCGAAGATCCGATTCCCGATGCCTATATGCTGGAAGTGACCTCGCCGGGAATCGATCGGCCCCTGGTGTCGCGCGACGATTATCGCCGTTTTGCCGGATTTGAGGCGCGGCTGGAAGTGACCCGGGCGGTCGAGGGCCGCAAACGCTTCCGGGGTATCGTTCAGGCGGTCGATGAGCAGGATTGCGTGACGATCATTGAGGAGGCGGGTCGTTTTGCCGTGCCCTTCGGCGATATCATCAAGGCAAAGCTGATCCTGACCGATGCGCTGTTGGCGGCCAGCCAGACTGCGGAGCTACCGCCCGATGACGATGAATCGGCGGCCTGAAGAACGCGCCCGCATCGGGGCGCACTGGAATAGCATAGTGGCAGAGGATCGCCGGGCACCGTCCGGCCGTTCCGGAGAATAAGAGACAGATCATGGAACAGTCACTCGCAGCCCGCCCCGAGCTTCTTCAAGTTGCCGATACGGTCGCCCGCGACAAGGGCATCGAACGCGACGAAGTGCTCGAAGCGATGGAGCAGGCGATCCAGAAGGCCGGCCGCTCGAAATATGGCCAGGAATACGATATCCGCGCCGAAATCGACCGAAAATCGGGCGAAATCCGGCTGATGCGCTTTCGCGAGGTCGCCGATCCGATCGAAAACGACGCGACGCAAATGAGTCTGGCCGAGGCGTGCACCCATGATGCGGCGGCGCAAATCGGCGATTTCATCACCGATCCGCTCCCACCGATCGATTTCGGCCGCATCGCTGCCCAGACCGCCAAGCAAGTCATCGTTCAGCGCGTGCGCGATGCCGAGCGGCAGCGCCAATACAAGGAATTCAAGGACCGCATCGGCGAGATCGTCAACGGTCTGGTCAAGCGCGTCGAATTCGGCAATGTCGTGGTCGATCTGGGCCGCGCCGAGGCGATGCTGCGCCGTGACGAGTTGCTGCCGCGCGAAATCTTCCGGCAGAACGAGCGTGTGCGCGCCTATATCTACGACGTCCGCCCGGAAATCCGCGGGCCGCAGATCTTCCTCTCGCGCACCCACCCGCAATTCATGGCCAAGCTGTTCGCCCAGGAAGTGCCGGAAATCTATGACGGCATCATCGAGATTCGCGCCGTGGCGCGCGATCCGGGCAGCCGCGCCAAGATCGGCGTAATTTCTCATGACGGCTCGATCGATCCGGTCGGCGCCTGCGTCGGCATGCGCGGCAGCCGCGTCCAGGCTGTCGTGGCCGAGCTGCAAGGCGAGAAGATCGACATCATTCCCTGGTCGTCGGACCCGGCCACCTTCGTCGTCAATGCGCTGGCCCCGGCCGAGGTCGCCAAGGTCGTCATGGATGAAGAGCAGCGCCGCATCGAAGTCGTCGTGCCGGACGATCAGCTGTCGCTCGCGATCGGCCGGCGCGGCCAGAATGTCCGCCTTGCCTCGCAACTCACCGGCTGGGATATCGACATCCTGACCGAAGCCGAGGAGAGCGAGCGGCGCACCGAAGAGGTCAATTCGCGCAGTTCCATGTTTATCGGCGCACTCGATGTCGATGACGTCATCGCCCATCTTCTGGTCACCGAGGGCTTTACCTCGGTCGAGGAAGTGGCTTATGTCGCACTTGACGATCTGGCGTCGATCGAAGGCTTCGACGAAGATGTCGCTGCCGAACTGCAAATGCGTGCACGTAACTTTCTGAATGAGCAAAACGAAATGTTTGAACGTCAACGGCAGGAGTTGGGGGTCGAAGACGCCCTGGCTGAACTTGAGGGCCTTTCGCCCGCGATGGTCGCCAAGCTCGGCGAAAGCGGCATCAAGACCCTCGACGATCTGGCCGATCTGGCCGGCGACGAGTTGATCGAGACGCTGAAGGATGCCGTTCGGATCACTGAGGAACAAGCCAACACCATCATCATGGCGGCTCGCGCCCATTGGTTCGCCGAGGAGGATGAAACGGGTAAGGCGGGCTGACAGCGGATGAGCGACAAGCCGGCGACCAGACCCCCGGCGGTGCAGGATGAGGAGGATGAATTCGGTCCGATCCGACGCTGCATCGCCACGGGCGACAGATTCGCCAAGGAACGGATGGTGCGTTGCGCGGTTGATCCGGACGGGGTGATCGTCCCCGATGTCGCGGCAGCCCTGCCCGGTCGCGGTTTGTGGTTGACGGCGCGCCGGGATATAGTGGCGCTGGCGATAAAGAAACGGGCCTTCGACCGAGCCGCGAAACGGCAGGTCAAGGTGCCCGCGGATTTGGCTGACCGGATCGAAGCGTTGCTGGTGCTCAGGTGCCGTGACGGGATTGGGTTGGCACGCCGTTCCGGTCATGCCGTCGCCGGCTTCGAGAAGGTCGGTCAGGAAATGCGGGCGGGCCGGGTTGGCTTGCTGCTGGCGGCATCGGATGGCGCGGAGAATGGCCGCCAGAAGATTGCCGGCCTGGCGCGTGGTCTTGATCTCGGCGTCGAGATCATGACCGGGCTGACCGCCGGAGAATTGGGCGTCGCTTTCGGCCGGGACCATGTGGTTCATGCTGCAATGGGGCCGGGGGCGCTGGCCGAGCGGGTGCGGCTGGATGGCGCACGTCTCGCCGGCTTTCGTGACATCGGCGTCACGCCCGCCGAGTTTAATAAACGCCATGCCTGACACGGGCGGGGCGGATGGGGTATAGCATCGCCGGATGCGTCGCTTGAGCAGGCGCGTATATTGGCGGGCAAGAATCTTTGGACCCCCTTACCGGGGTTCGGGACGTTTGGTTATTTGTCGGGGGCTGCCCGCGAGGCTCTCGGTGGAATGGGAGGACTCCGGTCCTCCGACGCGACGCTGAAGCGGTGCGCCTGGCGCCGGATGAATGGGAAGACATGACGGACAACAGCGAACAAGAGACCAAGCGCCCTCTCAGCCTCGGTGCCCGCCCGTCGGGCCGGCTTGAGCTGAAGAAGCCGATCGATTCGGGCTCGGGACAGGTCCGTCAGACCTTCACGCACGGCCGCTCGAAGACCGTTCAGGTCGAGGTCAAGAAAAAGCGCGCGGTCGAGCCGGCCGCACCCGCCCGGCCCACGGCCCCGGCGGCTGTCGCGCCACCGGCGCCGGTCGTGCGTCCGGCGGCACCGGTCATTCGTTCCGCGTCGTCGGCGCCCCAGCCGTCGCGTGTGGGGGGGACCGAACCGGTCGCGCCGCCGCCCGAACTGATTGTCCCGCCCCCGGTCGAAATTGTACCGGTCGAGACCGCACCAGCTCCGGCGCCCGTCTCTGAACCCGTTGCCCCGGAACCCGAGGCCGGCGCACCACCGCCAGTGGCCGAACTACCAGCGGCTCCCGTTGCGGAGCTGGACAGCAGCCCGCCCGTGGTCACACGGGCCCCGGCCCAGGCTGCGCAACGGGAACCTGTACGCGCCCCCACGCCGCGCCCCGCTCAACGCGGAGGGTCGGGCAGTACCGGTACTCTGCGGCGCGGTGCCGTCCCGGCGCGCACGCTGACCGAGGAAGAGCGCGCGTCGCGCCTCAAGGTGTTGCAGACCCACATGCGCGCCGACGAGCAGGCCAAGCGTCAGGCCGAGCAGGATGCGCTGCGCCGGGCTCGCGAGGAAATGGACCGCCAGCGCCAGGAAGATGCGGCCCGCCTGCGGGCCGATGCCGAGGCGCGGCAGCGGGCGCAGGAAGACCAACGCCGCAAGCTCGACGAAGAAGACAAGCGCAAAGCCGACGATGCCGTGCGCAAGGCACAGAAAACCGAGGAAGATTCCCGCCGCGAAGTGGCCGTGCGCGCCGGCAAGAACGCTGCCGCCAAGGTCGATGCGCTGACCTCGGCCGGCAAGATCAAGCCGGCCGCCGAAGCCGAATCGGATGACGGCCCCAAGCGCGGTCCGGGCCGTGCCGGCGTCGGCGCGCGCAAACCGGCGCTGGCCGCCCCCGCCAAGACCGGCCATCGTCGCGGCGGCGTCAAGATGACCGTTTCCAAGGCGTTGAGCGGCGACGAAGGCGAGCGGCAACGCTCGCTGGCCTCGCTGCGCCGCGCCACGGAGCGTGACCGGATGCGTCGGCAGCAGCCGATGGAGCAGGTCAAGATCGTGCGCGACGTGGTCATTCCCGAGACCATCACCGTGCAGGAACTGGCTCAGCGCATGGCCGAACGCGGCACGGACGTGATCAAGGCGCTGATGCGCGCCGGCATCATGGCGACGATCAACCAGGCGATTGATGCCGATACGGCGGAAGTGATCGTCGGCGAGTTCGGCCATAATGTGAAGCGCGTCGCCGAGGCGGATGTCGAAATCGGCCTCAAGGGTGCGGCCGACGAGGACGAGCAGCGCGAGGCGCGGCCGCCGGTCGTCACCATCATGGGCCATGTCGATCACGGCAAGACCTCGCTGCTGGATGCGCTGCGCCATACCGATGTCGTTTCCGGCGAAGCCGGCGGCATCACGCAGCATATCGGTGCCTATCAGGTCACGCTGAAGAACAACCGCAAGATCACCTTCATCGACACGCCGGGCCATCAGGCATTCACGGCGATGCGCGCGCGCGGCGCCAATGTCACGGATATCGTGGTGCTGGTCGTGGCGGCCGATGACGGGTTGATGGACCAGACGATCGAGGCGATTCGCCATGCCAAGGCGGCCAACGCGCCGATCATCGTCGCGATCAACAAGATGGACAAGCCGGGCGCCAACCCGACCAAAGTGCGCGAAGAACTGTTGCAGCACGAGGTCGTGGTCGAAGAGATGGGCGGCGAGGTGCTCAATGTCGAAGTCTCGGCCCTGAAGAAAACCGGCCTCGACAAGCTGGAAGAGGCGATTCTGCTCCAGGCGGAATTGCTCGATCTGCGGGCCAATCCCAACCGTGCGGCCGAAGGCGTCATCATCGAAGCCAAGCTGGAGCGCGGTCGCGGTCCGGTAGCCACCGTGCTGGTTCAGCGCGGTACGCTCAAGGTTGGTGACATCTTCGTCGCGGGCGGCGAATGGGGGCGGGTGCGTGCGCTGGTCGATGAGCGTGGCGCCCAGGTCAAATCGGCGGCACCGGGCAGCCCGGTCGAGGTGCTCGGCCTCAATGGCGCGCCATTGGCCGGCGACGATTTCTCGGTTGTCGATTCGGAAAGCCGCGCCCGCGAAATCACCGAGTTCCGCCAGCGCCGCAAGCGCGACGCGGCGATCGCGGCTGGTGCCCGCGGCACGCTTGAAGAAATGTTCGCCCAGATCGCGTCGGGCGCCACCAAGGAACTGCCGGTCGTCGTCAAGTCCGACGTCCAGGGTTCGCTCGAAGCGATCCTGGCCTCGCTCCGCGGCCTCGGCAACCAGGAAGTGGCCGTCCGCATCCTGCATGGCGGTGTCGGCGGCATCAGCGAAAGCGATGTCAATCTCGCTCACGCCTCGAACGCGGCGGTGATCGGCTTCAATGTCCGCGCCAATCCGCAGGCGCGTGACCTCGCCCGCCGGGACGGTGTCGAGATCCGGTATTATTCGATCATCTACGACGTGATCGACGATATCCGCAAAGTGCTCGAGGGCATGCTGGCGCCCAGCCTGCGCGAGACCTTCCTCGGCAATGCCCAGATCCGCGAGATCTTCGAGATCACCAAGACCGGCAAGGTCGCCGGTTGCTACATCACCGAAGGTATCGTCAAGCGCGGCTCCAAGGTCCGGCTGCTGCGCAACGACATCGTCATCCACGAAGGCACGCTCAAGACGCTGCGCCGGTTCAAGGACGATGTGAAGGAGGTCAGGGACGGTTACGAATGCGGCATGGCGTTCGAGAATTACTCGGACATCCAGGTCGGCGACATCATCGAATGTTTCGACATCGAGGAAGTTGCCCGCACTTTGTAGCCGGCGGGGCCGGCAGCGGCCCCGGGGAGAAGCATGATGCAGAAGCGTGAAGGCCGCACGCCGAGCCAGCGCCCGTTGCGGGTCGGCGAGGAGATACGGCATGTCCTGGCCCAGAGCCTCGGCCGGGGTGAGTTGCGCGATCCTGCCCTCGCGGGTCGCGCCATCACTGTGACCGAGGTCCGCATCAGCCCGGATCTGAAGAACGCGACCGCCTTCATCGTGCCCCTGGGCGGCGATCATTCGACCGAAGTGCTGGTGGCGTTGCGGCGCAGCGCCGGCTATCTGCGCGGCATCATCGCGCACCAGCTTCGGCTGCGCTATGCACCGCATCTGGGTTTCGAACTGGATCTGTCGTTCGATCGGGCGCAGCGCATTGAGGAATTGCTCCACCGTCCCGAAGTGCAGCGGGATCTGGCGCCGCAGGATGATGACGAGATGCCGCCTGATGTGAATGTCCCGTAAACGGCGCGGCGAGCCCGTGCATGGCTGGGTCGCATTCGATAAGCCGGTCGGCATGAGTTCGACCCAGGCGGTGGCGGCGGTGCGGCGTGCCGCCAATGCCGAGAAGGCCGGCCATGGTGGAACGCTCGATCCATTGGCCAGTGGTTTGTTGCCGATCGCACTCGGTGAAGCGACCAAGACCGTGCAATGGGCGATGGCTGGGGCCAAAACCTATCGCATGACGGTACGCTGGGGCGAGGCGACCGCGACTGACGATGCCGAGGGTGCGGTGAGCGAGCGCTCGCCGGTTCGGCCGAGCGAGGCGCAAATTCGCGCGGCTCTGCCGGAATTCACCGGCGATATCATGCAGATCCCCTCGACATACTCCGCCATTCTGATCGATGGCCGCCGCGCCTATGATCTGGCGCGGGCCGGCGAAACGGTCGAATTGGCCCCCCGCCCGATCCGCATCGATCGCTTCGAACTGGTTGCTCGCGATGATGACGATCACGCCATTTTCGACGTCGCCTGCGGCAAAGGCGCCTATATGCGCAGCCTTGGCCGCGATCTGGCCCGCCGGCTGGGTACGGTCGGGCATTTACGCCGACTGCGCCGGCTGTCTGTGGGCAAATTCACCGTCGAGAACGCGATTTCTGTGGATATGCTGGCCGAGTTTGGGCATATTCCCCGGCTATCCGAGCATCTGCTCCCGATCGAGACCGCGCTGGACGACATCCCGGCACTGGCCTTGACGGAGGCTGAAGCGATTCGCCTGCGGTATGGACAAGCTGTTCTGCCGCTCTGCCTGATGGATAGGGCATACATCGATCAACTCGGCAACGGGGCGATTGTCTCCGTTTCGGCAGGCGGAAAGCTTGTCGCCCTCGTGGAGATCGATGGAGGCTTGCTTCGGCCGGTGCGCGTACTGAACCTTTAGAAAGAAGGATTTCCCGATGTCGATTACGGCCGAGCGCAAACAGGTGCTCATCATCGAATACGCCACCAAGGAAGGCGACACCGGCTCTCCCGAAGTGCAGGTTGCCATTCTGTCCGAACGGATCCGCAATCTGACCGGTCATCTGGGCGATCATAAGAAGGATTTTCACAGCCGGCGCGGCCTGCTCGTGCTGGTCAATCAGCGCCGCAGCCTGCTCGATTATCTGAAGCGCAAGGATGCCTCGCGCTATGCGCAGCTGATCGCGCGCCTGGGCCTCCGCCGCTGAGCGGCGTTCGACACCCGCACCCCATGCCCACCGGAGGCGCCAACGCCCCCGATCCGACCGGTGATCCCGGCCGGATCGGGGGCGTTTGGCTGCCTGTGACTATGGCGGATCCGGCCGCCGCCCTCGCGCCAGGTTCTATCGGGCGCATATCCGAACACACGGTCCTGCCGGCCTGCCGGCACATGGCGTCGCGTCGTCATGTCCGAATGCCCGGCCCGGCCGGGCATGCCTTCGGCGGCCGCCAGACCTTACAAGGACACTGCAATAATGTTTGAAGTCTTCCGCAAGGAAATCATGTGGGCCGGCCGCCGTCTCACGCTCGAAACCGGCAAGATCGCCCGCCAGGCCGACGGCGCCGTGCTCGTGACCTACGGCGAGACCACCGTGCTCTGCACCGCGGTCGGCGCGCGCACGATCAAGCCCGGCCAGGATTTCTTCCCGCTGACCGTGAATTACCAGGAAAAGGCATTCGCCGCCGGCAAGATCCCGGGCGGGTTCTTCAAGCGCGAGGGGCGTCCGAGCGAAAAGGAAACGCTGGTCTCACGCCTGATCGACCGGCCGATCCGCCCGCTTTTTGCCGCCGGCTTCCTGAATGAGACGCAGATCGTCTGCACCGTGCTGTCGCACGATCTGGAGAATGATCCGGACGTCGTCGCGATGATCGGCGCCTCGGCGGCGCTGACTATCTCCGGTATCCCCTTCATGGGGCCGATCGCTGCTGCCCGCGTCGGCTATATCGACGGCGAATTCGTGCTCAACCCCAAGACCGACGATATCGACAAATCGTCGCTCGATCTCGTCGTGGCCGGCACGCAGGAAGGTGTGCTGATGGTCGAGTCCGAGGCGCGCGAGTTGCCGGAAGACATCATGCTGAACGCGGTGATGTTCGGCCATCGTGGCTTCCAGCCGGTGCTCGACGCGATCATCGAACTGGCCGAGAAGGCCGCCAAGGAGCCGTGGGATCTGCCGGCGCCGTCGCCCGAAGCCGCCGCGATCGGTGCGCGCCTGCGCGAAGCCGTCACCGGCGATCTGCGGGCCGCCTATCAGGAACGCCAGAAGACCGCGCGCCACGACAAGATCACCGCCGTCAAGGCCAAGCTGGTGGAGGTGTTTCCCGAGCAGGCCGAGCGCGACAAGGCGGCCAAAATGTTCAAGGATGTCGAAAAGGACATCGTGCGCGGCGCCATTCTGGACACCGGTCTGCGCATCGACGGCCGCGACACGCGCACCGTGCGCCCGATCGTCGCCGAAGTCGGCATTCTGCCGCGTGCTCATGGTTCGGCGCTGTTCACCCGCGGCGAGACTCAGGCGCTGGTCGTGACCACGCTCGGTACCGGCCAGGACGAGCAGATCATCGACGCGCTCGACGGCGAATACCGTGAAAACTTCATGCTGCACTATAACTTCCCGCCCTATTCGGTCGGCGAAGCCGGCCGCATGGGCTCGCCTGGCCGCCGCGAAATCGGCCATGGTAAGCTTGCCTGGCGGGCGATCCGTCCGATGCTTCCTGGCAAGGACACGTTCCCCTATACGATGCGCGTCGTCTCCGAGATCACCGAATCGAACGGCTCGTCGTCGATGGCCACCGTGTGCGGCGGCTCGCTGTCGCTGATGGATGCCGGCGTTCCGCTGGTTCAGCCCGTCGCCGGCATTGCCATGGGCCTGATCAAGGAAGCCGACAAATTCGCCGTGCTGACGGATATCCTGGGTGACGAAGATCATCTGGGCGACATGGATTTCAAGGTGGCCGGTACGATCCGCGGCATCACCGCGCTTCAGATGGACATCAAGATCACCTCGATCACCGAAGAGATCATGCGTCAGGCGCTGGCCCAGGCGCTCGACGGCCGCACGCATATCTTGGGCGAAATGTCCAAGGCACTCGAGTCGGCCCGCGATGCGGTCAGCGGCAATGCGCCGCGCATCACGACCATCACCATTCCCAAGGACAAGATCCGCGAAGTGATCGGGTCCGGCGGCAAGGTGATCCGCGAGATCTGCGAGAGCACGGGTGCCAAGATCGATATCGACGATGACGGCACGATCAAGGTCGCCTCCGTCGATTCCGAATCGAGCCAGGCGGCAATTGACTGGATCCGCGGCATCGTCGCAGAGCCGGAATTGGGCGGGATCTACAATGGCAAGGTCGTCAAAGTGGTCGATTTCGGTGCGTTCGTGAACTTCCTGGGTTCGCGCGACGGCCTCGTCCATATCAGCGAATTGTCGCAGCAGCGGGTCGGCAAGGTCGGCGACATCGTCAAGATGGGCGATATCGTCAAGGTCAAGGTTCTGGGCTTCGACGATCGCGGCAAGGTGAAGCTGTCGATGAAGCAAGTTGATCAGCAGACCGGCGAAGACCTGAGCAAGAAGCCCGAAGCGGTCGCAGGCAACTGAGGAGCGGGAAGGAGCGGGCTTCCCGCTCCTTCCCGACCAAATTCGCCGCGTCGTTATCGTCAAGTACATCACATGGCCACTTATGGCACCTTACCAATTGCCTCGAATCATCGGCCATCGCGGTGCCGCCGCCCATGCGCCGGAAAACACGCTCGCCGGGTTTCGCAAAGCGCATGCGCTGGGCGTCGGCTGGGTCGAATTCGACGTCAGGCTGACCGGGGATGGCAGGTGCATCGTATTGCATGACGACACCATCGACCGGACCACTGACGGCAGCGGTGCGGCCGCCGACATGACGCTGGAGATGTTGGCCGCGTGGGACGCCGGCGCCTGGTTCGATCCGGGTTTCGCCGGCGAAGCCATTCCGACATTCGAGGAAACCATCGATCTGCTAGGCGAGCTGGGGCTCGGCGCCAATGTCGAGATCAAGCCGCATCCCGGCACCGAAATCGAAACCGCCGAGGCGGTCTGCCGGATACTGCGGACGAGTTGGCCGGCCAGCCTGCCGGCACCGCTGGTGTCGAGCTTCGCCTATCCAGCGCTCGAAACGGCGCACCGTCTGGCGCCGGAACTGGCGCGAGGGCTGCTGCTCGGCCGAGTGGGCGACGATTGGCGCCGTCTCGCCGACGGGATCGAGGCGCACACCATCCATTGCGATCACGTCGGCCTGACCGAAAGTCGCGCGCGCGAGATCCGTGCGGCGTCCTATCCGCTATTGGCGTACACGGTCAACCATGCCGGACGGGCGCGGGAACTGTTCGACTGGGGGGTTTGCGGGGTCTTCAGCGACGCCCCGGATCGTGTGGCGGGGGCGACCTGACGAAGTGCCGCATCGGGTCAAATTTATCTGGCAACGGGATCGCATTTAACACCGGATGCCCATATAAGGTTCCGATATATTGGCGAATCTGTATTAACCTGCCAGACGCAAGCTGCGGGCTATGGGGGATAGAATAGTGAAGGCGCTGAGACCGCTGGTCATTTCCGGCCGCGAAGTATGGCCATTGGTAGAGGGCGGCAAGGGCATCTCCGTGTCCAACGGCGAAAGCTCCGGGGCCTGGGCAGCGGCGGGCGGGGTCGGCACCTTTTCCGGTGTCAATGCCGATGCCTATGCCGCCGACGGTACGATGATTCCGCAAATATATCACGGCACGACCCGCCGCGAGCGCCAGCAGGAACTGATCGGCTTTTCGATCGCCGGCGGTATCCATCAGGCGCGGGTCGCTTACGAGACGGCCGGCGGCCGGGGCCGCATCCATATGAACGTGCTATGGGAAATGGGCGCGGCGGAAGAGATCCTTCACGGTGTGCTCGACGGCGCCAAGGGGCTGATCAACGGTGTCACGTGCGGCGCCGGCATGCCCTATAAGATCGCCGAGATCTGCGCCAGCTATGGCGTCTATTATTATCCCATCGTCTCTTCGGCCCGTGCCTTCCGTGCCTTGTGGAAGCGCGCCTATCACCGTTTCAGCGAATGGCTGGGCGGTGTCGTCTATGAGGATCCCTGGCTTGCCGGCGGCCATAATGGCCTGTCCAATTCCGAAGATCCGGAAAAGCCCGAGCCGCCCTTGCCGCGCGTACGCGAATTGCGCGCGCTGATGCGTGAATTCGGCCTGGACTCGACGCCGATCTTCATGGCGGGCGGCGTGTGGTGCCTGCGCGAATGGGAGGAATGGCTGGACAATGACGAACTGGGGCCGATCGCCTTTCAGTTCGGCACGCGACCGCTCCTGACTCGGGAGAGCCCGATTTCCGATGCCTGGAAAAGGCGGTTGCTGACGCTCAATCCCGGAGACGTGAATCTGAATAGATTCAGCCCGACCGGATTTTATTCCTCGGCCGTGCGCAACGCCTTTCTGGCCGATCTGCAAGGCCGGGCGGAACGCCAGATCGCGTTCACAATCGAACCGGTAGGAGAACACGGCGCTCAACTTGCTATCGGACCGAGAGCGCGTATCGTCTATGTAACGCCGCACGACAAGGAGGCCGCCCAAGGCTGGGTGGCGGGCGGCTATACCGAGGCGTTGCGTACCCCCGATTCGACCTTGATTTTCGTGACGCCTGAATCGGCCGAAAACATCCGGATAGACCAAATTTCTTGCATGGGATGTTTATCCGCTTGTCAGTTCTCAAATTGGGCGCAAAACGAATTGGGGACGACTGGTAAAAAAGCCGATCCACGCAGTTTCTGCATCCAAAAAACACTCCAAACGATCAGCCATTCCGATGATGTGGAATTCAACCTAATGTTCGCCGGCCATAACGCCTACAGGTTTGCCGCAGACCCATATTATTCTAATGGATTTGTGCCGACGGTCGGAGAACTGGTCGAAAAACTTCGCAGCGGAGATTGATCCATCCGATTTTAGCATAACTCCACCGCGCGACGAGCATAAGTGGGCGAATAAAAATGCTTTTATCCGCGGCAAACCGACGCCATTCTAGCACTATGAACACGATCGTAAAAACCATCGCGGTCCCGAGCCTCATGAAGCGAGCTGGGTTGTGCCCAACCCAGCAGCGCTTGGCTTTGGCCTCCCTGCTGTTCCGCGGTCACGACCGCCACGTCACGGCGGAACAGCTTCATGGTGAGGCGCAAGCCGAAACGATCAAAGTGTCACTGGCGACCATTTACAATACGCTGCATCAATTCACCGAAGCGGGTTTGCTGCGCGAGGTTGTGGTCGAGCCGGGTCGCTCCTATTTCGACACGAATACCACTGATCATCACCATTTCTACTGCGAAAGTGATGGCCATCTCGAAGATATTCCGGGTGATCTCGTCAATCTGACCTCCGTGCCGACCCCGCCGGAAGGCATGATGATCAACCGCGTCGAAGTTATCATTCGAATCGGCCCGGCGGCCGATCGGGTCTAAATACCACCGCCTCTACCGGACTTTCTGGCGAGGCGGTGCTTTCGGCCACGCCCCTGTTACTGCGGATAAATTTCGCGGGGGTACACACCCCAGATTTCTTCCCGACGAACCCAGCCGTGGACATCGCCGGTTTCGATCCGGCACCAATCCGTCGTGACAGCCGGACATTCCAGAAGCTTGCCGATGACGCCGGGTTCGAGCTGCGCCACCGGCGCCGCTTGCGGATCGGCACCGCGGCGAAGGGCCCGAATCTCACCCACGACGATGACCGAGCGCTTGCCGGCCAGAGCTGCGTGATTGACCCAGCCTTCGGTCCCTTCCCAATCACGAATTTTCCGCCAGGTATCGAACTCCGCGACGATCTCGACCGGCATGTCTTTCTTCACGAAGACCCAGGCGATGGGATAGCGCAGGCCCGGACCGACCCGCAAATTGACATCGCCGAGCCGCATCGATACGAAACGCGGGATCGGCAGGCCGGGTTTATCGTCAAGCGGTGCTGCACCGGCAAGGCATGCCAGCAAACCCGCGCCGAGCAGCAGGCGGCGGCCGAGAAATTGGCGCATGATCGATCGATGGAACACGGGGACTTGTTAAGCGCGCCCGCCGCTTCGGTCAAGCGCGCAAGCTTGACCGAAGCGGTCGCGATGGGCACAGATAGAGGTCTCGGCAGCTTTGTTGAGGACGAACGCATAATGCAGAGCAAAAAGCCTATCGTTGTCGTCACACGCAAGCTGCCGGAACCGATCGAGACCCGGATGATGGAGCTGTTCGACGCCCGCCTGAATCTCGACGATCGACCGCTCGATCAGGCACAATTGATCGAAGCGGTCAAGACGGCCGAAATCCTCGTGCCGACCGTGACCGACCGAATCGACAGCGCCGTGCTCGCCCAGGCCGCCCCACAGCTTCGGCTGATCGCCTCGTTTGGCACTGGGGTCGATCATATCGATCTGGCGACGGCGCGTCAGCGCGGCATCACCGTTACCAACACGCCGGGCGTCCTGACCGAAGACACGGCCGACATGACCATGGCGCTCATCCTCGGTGTCGCGCGGCGTTTGACCGAGGGCGAGCGGCTGCTGCGGACGGGCAAATGGACCGGCTGGGGGCCGACTCATATGCTGGGCCACCGGATCTGGGGCAAGCGCCTGGGGATCGTTGGCATGGGCCGGATCGGCACCGCGGTCGCGCGCCGGGCCAGGGGCTTCGGCCTCGCGATCCACTATCATAACCGGCGCCGCGTGCTGCCCCAGATCGAGAGCGAGCTGGAAGCGACCTATTGGGAAAGCCTCGACCAGATGCTGGCCCGCATGGACATCATCTCGATCAACTGCCCGCACACGCCGGCGACATATCATCTTCTGTCGGCCCGCCGCCTAAAGCTGCTGCAAAGACACGCCTATATCGTCAATACCGCCCGCGGCGAGGTGATTGACGAGAATGCGTTGACCCGCATGCTGGCCGCCGACGAACTGGCGGGCGCCGCTTTGGACGTGTTCGAATATGAGCCGGCGGTCAATCCCAAACTGCTCCGCCTGCCCAATGTCGTGCTGCTGCCGCATATGGGATCGGCCACGATCGAGGGCCGCATGGATATGGGCGAAAAGGTCATCATCAACATCAAAACCTTCGTCGACGGCCACCGTCCGCCCGACCGCGTGCTCGAAACCCTGTTCTGATCCGGCAGCCATCCCGACCGGTCGATTCCGCTTTCCTTCGATCAGGAAGAGGAGTGCAATGGCCGCTCAGGTCTTCATTCTGGGGAGGCTGCCATGAAGCGATTTCGAGACTCGTATGACCTCATCGGCGTGGTTGGGGGGGCGGCGATTTTTCTCGGATTTCTCATGTTGATGGCACTGCGTTGAGCGCCGAGGAAGCTTTTGCCGATCTTTACCTTTCCCGATGATGCGGCCTGGAACGAAACCGCGCGCGCGGTCGAATTTGGGATCGAGATCGGTGAATATTGCGGGCGCGTTTCAGTGCCGCGCCAGGTGTTTCAGGCGCTGCTGACGGTGAGCCCGGCGCCGGAGCGGTGTCTTGAGGCCTATCATTTGGAGCGCGGGCGCTTCGAACGCGCCGCTGCCCGCAAGATCGAACAGCGGCTTTTGACCGACGATGGCAATGTTGAGCTGACATTGAAGGATCTGCGCGACGGGGCGGATTGATTGACGGGAACTTCGTCTGAAGGCCGCAGCTGTAACAGCGATGCTGGGGAATCATGAGCGACAATGCAGTGAATTACGAGGATATCCCGGATGCCGATCTGGCCGCGATGCCGCTCGATCAAATCCAGGTCGGCCATCCTGGTCTGTTCCGGTCAAATCGCTTCGCGGCGGTGTTCGAGCGGCTGCGCCGGGAAGATCCGGTGCATTACTGCGAGCACGGCGAATATGGTCCCTATTGGTCGGTGACCAAATATAAAGACATCATGGCGGTCGATATCAATCACGCCGCCTTCTCTTCGGAATCGGCGCTGGGCGGCATCACAATTCGCGACCAGCCGGGAGATTTCCTGCTGCCGATGTTCATCGCCATGGATCCACCGCGCCATGATGCCCAGCGCAAGGTCGTGAGCCCGATCGTGGCGCCGGAGAATCTGGCGAAGCTCGAGGGCACCATCCGAGAGCGATTGAGTCGGATTCTCGATGCGCTGCCGCGTAACGAGACGTTCGATTGGGTCGATCGCGTCTCGATCGAATTGACGACCCAAATGCTGGCGACGCTCTTCGACTTTCCGTTCGAGGACCGCCGCAAACTCACCCGCTGGTCCGATGTCACGACGGCGATTCCGGGTACCGGTGTGGTCGAATCCGAGGAGGCACGCCGATCGGAATTGCTGGAATGCCTCCGCCACTTTACCGAATTGTGGAACGAGCGCGTCAACCGGCCGCCGGGCAGCGACCTCATCTCGATGATGGCGCATGCCGATGCGACGCGAAACATGCAGCCCATGGAATATCTGGGCAACCTCCTCCTGCTGATCGTCGGCGGCAACGATACTACCCGCAATTCGATCACCGGCGGCGTGTTGTTTCTCGATCAAAATCCGCAGGAATTCGCCAAGCTCAAGGCCAATCCGGCGCTGATCGAGAGCATGGTGCCTGAGATCATCCGCTATCAGACACCGCTCGCTCATATGCGCCGGACCGCGTCGCAGGATATCGAACTCGGCGGCAAGACCATTCGCAAGGGCGACCGCGTGGTGATGTGGTACGTGTCGGGCAATCGCGATGAGGAGGCGATCGAAAGCCCGAACTGCTTCATCATCGATCGCGCCCGGCCACGCCAGCACCTGTCCTTCGGCTTCGGCATCCATCGCTGCGTCGGCAATCGACTGGCCGAGATGCAGTTGAGGATCACCTGGGAGGAAATCCTGAAACGGTTCCCCCGCATTGAGGTGATGGATGAGCCTCGACGGGTTTATTCGAGTTTCGTCAATGGCTACGAAACGTTGCCGGTGCGTATTCCCGGCTGAAATTTCCAGCGTTACGGGATAAGCTTCTCGCCTGATCACGGGCGGGGGAGAAGCACATTGCACAATCCATTGCGGCGCCTGCTGGCGCTGGCGGCGGTTATCATCGCGACGGCCGGTCTTGTCGAGCCGGCGGCAGCACAGAATGGCGGGGACATCCCGGCCGATTTCGCGCCCCGGCTCGACGGCTACGACTACGTCAAGCGCGACACGATGATCGCGATGCGCGACGGGGTGAAGCTCCACACCGTGATCGTCATCCCCAAGGGTGCTGTTGGCGCGCCGATGATTCTCGACCGTACGCCCTATAGCGCGGACAAATTCACCCAGCGCGCCTCCAGCCCGCATGCCGCCGTGGCGCTGCCGATGTCCTATGGCGAGCTGGCCGCGGCCGGCTACATCGTCGCCGCCCAGGATGTCCGGGGGAAATACAAATCCGAGGGCGATTACGTGATGAACCGCCCGCTGTCGGGACCGCTCAACCCGACCAAGGTCGATCATGCCACCGATGCCTACGACACGATCGACTGGCTGGTAAAGAATGTGCCGGAATCGAACGGCAAGGTCGCCACCATGGGCACCAGCTATGACGGCTTCACCGTGCTGATGAGTCTGGTCGATCCGCATCCGGCGCTCAAGGCTGCCGTGCCGTTCAATCCGATGGTCGATACCTGGATGGGCGACGACTGGTTCCATAACGGCGCGCTGCGCCAGACCTATGCCGACTATATCTACGAGCAGACGGCGGAAAAAAGTTCCGAGAAGAACTGGACGCCGCCGCGCTACGACGCGTACGAGACCTGGCTGTCGGCCGGGGCGGCCGGCGCGCTCGGGATCGCGAACGGCATGGACAAGTTGCCCTTCTGGCAGCGCCTGACGAACCATCCCGCCTATGACGATTATTGGCGCGGACAGGCGGTCGACAAGATCCTGGCGGCGCGGCCGCTGACGGTCCCGACGCTTTATGTCCATAGTCAATGGGACCAGGAGGATATTTACGGCGCCCTCGCCGCCTACGGCGCGACCGAGCCGAAGGACACGGCCAACGACCGCAATTTTCTGGTGATCGGGCCGTGGCGTCATGGCGGCGGCAATGCCGACGGATCGAACCTGGGGCCGATCCGGTTCGATGGCGATACGGCACGCTGGTTCCGACGCAATGTGCTGCTGCCGTTCCTTGATGCCCATCTGAAGGATGGCGCCGCCAAGGCCGATATCGCGCCGGTCACGGCCTATGAGACCGGTGCCGATCTGTGGCGTCGCTATGATCGTTGGCCGCAATCCTGCGCCACCGGCTGCCCTTATGCATCGAAGCCGCTGTTTCTCGGGGCCAACGGTACGCTTGGTTTCGCCGCCCCGAAAACCGATCCGGCCTATGACGAATATGTCTCCGATCCGGCCAAGCCGGTGACCTATCGCCCGCGCCCGATTCGGCCGACCTATGCCGGCGATTCGACCTGGAACCGGTGGCTGGTGGATGATCAGCGCTTCGCCGCCGATCGCCCGGATGTCCTGACTTATACCGGTGAGGTGTTGACCAAGCCCGTGCGGATCGCCGGCCAGCCGGTGGCGCATCTCGTCGCCTCGACCACCGGCACCGACAGCGATTGGATCGTCAAGCTGATCGATGTCTATCCCGACGAGGTTCCGGGCCAAGTCGAACTGGGCGGCTACGAGCTACCGCTCGCCATGGATATTCTGCGCGGCCGCTATCGCGACGATCCGGCCAAGCCCACGCCGATTCCGGCCGGCAAGGCGATCACCTATACGCTTAAACTGCCCAATGCCGATCATGTCTTTCTGCCGGGACACCGGATCATGGTGCAGATTCAGTCGAGTTGGTTCCCGCTCTATGACCGCAATCCGCAGCGCTATGTCGACAACATCTTCTTTGCGAGGGCCGCCGATTACGTGAAAGCCACGCAGCGGGTGTTCCATAGCGCAGACATGGCAAGTTTCATCGATTTGCCTGTGGTGCCATGAAATCGTGATCGCGCATCTGTTGCTGGTTTTTGTGGCGCTCCTGCTGTCGGCTCAACCAGGGCTGGCCGAGCCGCCTCGCCTTCTGGTTTTTGCAGCCGCCAGCCTGAAGAACGCGCTGGATGATGCCGCCGCTGCCTATCCGGCTGCCCAGGTGACCATGTCCTATGCCGCGAGCGGCTCTCTTGCGCGCCAGATCGAGGCGGGCGCCCCGGCCGCCTTGTTCATTTCGGCCGATGAGGATTGGATGGACGAACTGGCGGCCAAGGGGTTGATCGAGGCAGACTCGCGCACCGATCTGCTCGGC
>JAXDMU010000451.1:0-7588 GCA_034665905.1 Aliidongia sp.
CCGCTATCTCGAACAAGATCGGTCGGCGATCTATGGTGGCTTCCATCTTTACGTCCGCACCGAATGAGGCTGGCGCGGCCGAGCAAGCCGCACGGCGCATGGACGCGATGTACCGCCATCAGCGGCACATCTACGACCTGACGCGGAAATTTTATCTATTCGGCCGCGACCAACTGCTCGCCAGCCTGTCGGCGCCGCCGGGGGCCGCGGTGCTGGAAATGGGCTGCGGCACCGGACGCAATCTCATCAAGCTCGCAGCCCTGGCGCCCGAGGCACGGCTCTATGGCGTCGATGTGTCGGGCGTCATGCTGGCGACGGCCGCCCGCGCGCTCGACCGTGCTGGCTTGTCCGATCGGGTCAAGCTGGCCCAGGCGGGCGGCCAGGGCTTCGACCCGATGGCGGCCTTCAACATCGCGCAGTTCGATACGATCTATTTCAGCTATGTGCTGTCGATGATTCCCGGCTGGCAGACCGTGGTCGAACGCGCGCTCGGCCAGCTTGCACCGGGCGGCACGCTGGCCGTGGTCGATTTCGGCGATCAACTCAAAGCGCCCGCGTGGCGCCGCCGGTTGCTGCTCGGCTGGCTCCGTCTGTTCGATGTCCATCCCAAGGCGGAGATCGAGCGGGGTTTGCGCGCGATCGCCGCGGGGATGGCGGGGCTTTGGCGGGATGAGGATGTATTCGATGGGTACGCCTATATTCTGGCGATGAAAACGGGAAGAAGCGCATGAGCGACGAACCTGATAGCCTGATTTTGCGCCTGCTCCGCCGAATCGACGATAAAGTTGATCGGCTGATCGAGAGTGTTGGCGACCTCAAAGGACGAGTTGCGTCGCTTGTGGAGCGGACCGGTCGCGTGCAAGCCGAACTCGCCTCGATCCACGGCGATTTCGCCGGCCGGTCCGTGCGTATCGACCGGATTGAGGGACGGCTGGAGCGGATCGAACGGCGGCTGGATCTGAGCGAGACCGCCTGAACCCGGTTTCCTCAGCCTCGGTGCATCGTCCGATCTGCCGGTAAAGTTGAACATCATAGCACGCGACCATGCGGTCTTCGCGACCGTGGGCATGGCCATCGCCCCAATTTCCACCCGAACACATTTTCGTGAACTTCATCCGCGCCCTTGTCCGGGGGGGGGAGCGTCGTGGCAGGGTGATACCGCGCCGGGGCGGAGGGCAGGGGGCCGGTTCGCGCCGAAATTAATGGGCTAACAGGGGGGAGCAATGTTCAAGCAGCTTTTGACACCGGTGGGGGATAGTCTCGGGTTATCCTTTCTTGTCGCGGTTTTGCCGATCGTTGCGGTTCTAGTGATTCTGGGCGTTCTGCGGCGGCCGGCCTGGCAGGCGGCGCTGGCGGGGTTGGTGACGGCCCTGATCGTCTCGATCGCGGTTTGGCAGATGCCGGCCGATCTGGCTTTCGATTCAGTCCTGAATGGGGCGGTCTTCGCGCTTTGGCCGGTGATGTGGATCGTCGTCAACGCGCTGCTGCTTTACAACATTGCGGTAGAATCTGGGCGGTTCGACGCCTTTCGCAACTGGATCATCGCCCATATGCCGAACGACCGCCGGATCGTGCTGGTGGTGATCGGGTTCTGCTTCGGTGCCTTGCTCGAAGGGGTCGCCGGCTTCGGCACGCCGGTCGCGATCACCAGCTCGCTGCTGATCCTGGTTGGGTTTCCGCCGCTCGAAGCGGTCGTGTTCGTCTTGATCTTCAACACCGCGCCTGTGGCGTTCGGGGCACTGGGCACGCCGGTCACGGTATTGGGCACGGTCACCGGCCTGCCGGCCGGTGCGCTGGCGGCGATGATCGGCCGGCAATTGCCGGTGATGGCATTGATTCTGCCCTTCTACGTCATGGCATTTTACGGCGGCATGCGCTCGGTCAGAGCGTTGTGGCCGATGCTGCTGGTGGCTGGCGGCAGCTTCGCGATTTCGCAATTCCTCGCGTCGAATTACATTGATTACAAGCTGACGGACGTGCTGTCGTCGCTGGGTTCTCTGGTTGCGACGCTGCTGTTCCTTCAGGTCTGGCGTCCGAAACCTGATCCGGAATTCCTGATCAAGGAAACCGCACTCAAAGGTGTGGGCCGCAGCACCGCGGTTCCCGGATGGCAGGGCTGGCTGCCCTGGGTCATCGTCTCGGTCGTCGTGATCGCCTGGACCACGTTCAACGTCGCGACGATCGGCGCCCAGAGCATCCCTTGGCCGGGATTGGACAAGGCGATCTCCATCACGCTCTATGGCGACAAGCCCTATGCGGCCGTGTGGAGCTTTCAGCCGCTCGCCAGCGGGACCGCAATCTTGCTTTCTGCGGTCGTAACGGCGCTGATCTTCGGGCTGGGCATCGGGGCGTTTTTCCGATGCGTCACGTTGACGGTGAAACAGCTTTGGATCCCGGTCATCACCGTGATGTTGATTGTGGCTCTGGCCTATCTGATGAATTACTCCGGCCTCGCCTATACGCTGGGCAAGGGCGTGGCTTCGACCGGCGGGCTGTTCGTGCTGCTCTCGCCCTTCCTCGGGTGGATTGCCGTCATGCTGTCGGGCAGCGATACATCGGGCAACGCGCTGTTCGGAAATCTTCAGGTGGTGGCGGCGCGCCAGCTTAATTTCAATCCGGTGCTGTTCGCCGCCAGTAACTCGTCGGGCGGCGTCATGGGTAAGATGATCTCGCCGCAGAACATCTCAACCGGCCTGGCCGTCACGGACCTGGTCGGACAGGAGGGCAAGGTTTTTGCCCGGACCTTCATCCACAGCATCATCCTGACGCTGGTGCTGGGTGGTTTGGTGGCACTCCAGCAATTTGTCGTGCCCTGGATGATCCCGGTGGTTGCGGGGTAGAAGATCGCGGATAAAGCCATTTCCGGGGCGCGCGCGCACCCCGGAAATGGGCGTTTTCGAAGGTTTACAGCGCCTTCAGATAATGACAGCGCTGCCTGCCGAGTGTGGCGGGTACCAAGGACGGCACGGGCGAACGCCCTCGCCTTCGATCGGGAGGGGCCGGCCGAAATCGGCCCCTCCCGAGCTTGTTTGCCGTCAGACTTATTGCGTCTTCAGAAAGGCAATGAGCGCTAAGCGCTCATCCTCGGAGAGGGCTCGACCGATAATGCCGGGCCCGCTCGCGCCATTACGGAACTCATGGCCGCGATTGGAGTTGCCGTTCAGGGTTGTGTCGAATTTGAAATTCGCGCTGGAGCAGTTGTCGATGTCCAGCCCGACTTTCTTCGGATCATAGGCACGATTGCCCAAGCAGAAACTGTTAGGCCGATCCCGTTCGGGATTCGACCCGAGAAGTGCGTAGAGCGAGGGCACGGAGCCATTGTGCAGATAGGGCGGGGTGGCCCAGATGCCATCAAGCGGACGCGATTTGTAGACCGGCAAGGCTTGAACGCAATTGGGCCGCGCGCCGCGAACCGCGTCGTCATCCTTCTGCGATGTAATGCTGTAGAGGGTCTCGAACCGGTCGACGGCTTTCTCGACCGCGGAGGCCAGGGACGTGCTGAAAAAACCCTTGGTCACGACGGGGGACTGCTTGGTGAAACAGACCATGTCGGTATTGCGGTCGGGCTCGGCGACACCTTGCTGAACACCGATCTCGACCGGCGTGTTCACCTGACGCTTGATCAGCACTTCCTCTTGATTGGGATCGGTGCCGACGACGGATTGCTGCACCAGCGGGACCTTGAGATAGGATTCGCCCTTCTCCGTCGGCGTGGTCCAGAGCGACGCGTCGTAGATGCCCGAATTCTTTTCGTTGACCGGCGGCAAATGGCAGCTTTGGCAGAGGTCGCCGTAAAGTTGGCGCCCCTTGACCGCAAGACCGGCATCAATCGGGCCCAGCACGTCGGCCGGCCATTTCGGCGATCTGAGACCGCTGAAGCCGATGACGCCGTTCTGGGCATCCGGTTTCAACGGGTTGGGGCCGGCCAGCAGCTGCTCAAACTCGTGCAAATGATTAAAATTGATCGACGAGTCCCAAAGTGCGGCCGGCGGGTTGTTGTTGATCATGTTGATTTTGGCGGCGACGCCCATGGCCTCGCCAGCGTTTCGCACCACCGGCTGCATGATCGAGCCGTCATACTGCGCCCATAAGAACCAGGGCGTATCCCAGAGCGGCGGGAATTTCACCGGCGCCGTCAAGGCTACGTAGTTCGGCTTGACGTCGAAGTCCTTCCACGGGGCGCCGAGAAGATCGTTGAAGAACACGGTATTGCCGATCCGGTTGAGCGCGTCGATCCGGTTGAAGCCTTCCTCGGTGCTCTCCTTGTCCGTCGCAGCCGTCATGGCTTTTAACTTGAGGCCATTGTCGATCCCATTCGACAAATCATCGTATAATTTCTTCTTCTGGTCCGAGGTAGCGTCTTTGCCCAGCACGCGCTCGGCGAAAGCCGAGAAGCGCCAGGGCAGCCACTTGGTCAGAGCCAGGGAATATCCCAGAGAATCGGTCAATTTGCCTAGGCTGGCGGCGGCGTTGGCACCGTCGATACGCAGGCTGACGCCGTTATATTCCAGATGACCGGTATGACAGGCGGCACAGGTCAGCCCCACTTGATCCGTCAGCATCTCGCCATCCACCGGGTTGCGGTAGCCCTTGGTGATCGCGAACCCGACCGGCAACCCGTCGGGATTGGCGTCGCTGACCGGCCCATCGTTCCATAAGGCGAAGTTTCCCGGGTCGATCGACTGGGAGGAATACCCCTCGGCCCGCGCGTTCTCGCCGCTCTTCGGGCTGGGGATGAAGCCCAGCTTGGTCATATACGGCGCCCCCGACAACAGCGGCGTAGCGGTGAACAGCGACAGCTCGGGTACCGCCAGGGATACGAACCATTTGTAGGGAATGGGGATGGTCGAAGTGCCTTGCGAGGCATGAGCATACCAGTAGCGGTCTGCATCCGACCAGTTTTGGTCCAGCCAACGGGCTTGCTTCACCGGTTGCGGCTCCGGCAACCTCGGCAACAGCATGTTCGCGATGCTGACGCCGCCGATAACGACGATGATCGAAATTCCTATCAGAACACCGACCCAGGATTTCCACGATAGTTTTTTCATTCCAGCATCTCTCCTATAAAGTGCATTTTCTGAAAAGTTCTAATTCAAAATTGAATGACAAAGCAAACTTAATATGCAACTAAGATGAAACTCGCTATCGTCTAGGCCCAATTTGGAGAGTCGTCATGTCCACCTCCCCTACGTCAGAGTCATTTCTGGAGATCTACGATCAAACCCCCGACGCTCAGAAGGTAGCGTTGCTTTTTCAATGGGTTGCGGCGAAGCCCCTGGTGCTCTTTGCGGAACTGCGGGCCAAGCGGCCGATTCTGGTGGTGCCCGCTGGCCCGGTCTTGGTAACGAGGTTCGCCGATGTCGAGGAGGTCTTGACCCGCAACCTTCAGTTCCAGGTTCTGCCCTACACCCCGAAGATGGACCCTTCGGTCGGCCCCTTCATGCTGGCGCGGGATGGGACGGTCTATAATCAGCGCGACAAGGGCATCATGCGCGCGCTCATCCAAGAGTTCGACATGCCGAGTGTGAGGCGCACGGTGGCTGAACTTGCCAAGGCCGCCATCCTCGGCGGCGCTTCGCCGGATTTTCGGCTGGATGTCGTCACCCAAGTTTCGCGCCCGGTTCCGGTCCAACTGACCGGGCGCTATTTCGGCTTTCCTGGGCCGGACATCACGACCATGCTGTCCTGGTCATTCTGGACCCAGTACGACATGTTCCACAATTTGACGAACGATTCCGATATCCATGCCAAGAACGTGGCGGCCGGCCAGGCCATGAAGGCCTATCTCAGCGATTTTCTGCCCCGCCGCGCTGAGGCCGTGGCTCAAGATTCGTCGGCTGACGATATCGTGGCGCGCCTGCTGCGTCTGCGCACGCCGCCCACGATCGGTTTCGACATGGAGCGGATCATGTCCAACGTCATGGGCCTTTTGGTGGGCGGCATCGAGACGACCAATGCCGCGGTCGTCCAAGCTATCGACCAAATCCTGAATCGCCCGGATGCGCTGGCCCAAGCCCTGCAAGCCGCCTTGGCCGGCGACGACGCTCAATTCGACGCGATATTCTGGGAGGCTTTACGTTTTAATCCTATCAACCCCTTTGTCGGGAGGATCCTGGTCGAGCCCTATGTAGTGGCAGCCGGAACCGAGCGGGAACTCACACTCCCCGCGAGGGCATTCGTCCTCGCCTCGGGCACTTCGGCCATGCACGACGAAACGGTCGTGCCCGATCCGGAGGTCTTCAAGCCGGGCCGGCCGGCCTACCATTATCTGCATCTTGGTTTCGGCGAGCACCGCTGCCTCGGCGACCAAGTCAGCCTGCAACAGGCACCTGAATTGGCCAAGCAGATCTTCCTAGCTGGCTATACGAAGCGCGCGCCGGGCGCGGCGGGTCAGTTGAACTTCAATGGCGGCCCTTTCCCGGAACATTTCACTCTAACGAAGTAGCATCGAAGACAGGGTATCGTCCCGCCCGGCGGCGGGACGATACGTCCCGCGGCGAGGCCGGCGAACAGCAGCTCTAAATATTGCAAATCCCAAAGTTACAACGCCTTCTCCGCCATGAACGCCGCGACATGCTCATTCAGGAACTTCGCATCCGCCGGGCTGGCCCCGGCGCCGGCCGGGTGGCCCCAAAGCGAGAGGATCGGCAGCAAGGTGCAGTGCCGAATGAAGGCGGCCTCGTATTGCGCATCGGTCACCGGGAAATAGAGATCCGTGGCCGACGGCATATAGAGCACCGGAACCTTGATCGAGCGCAGTGCTGCCGCGACATCGCCGTTGAAGGGCGGCGTGGTGCCGACATCGTGATGCTCCCAACTGCGCATCTGAAGGATCAGGTTGTTGGCGTCGGCGCCTGGGATGAAGTCGGTGCGATATTTTTCAACGACCTGCTCGAAGGTCGTGCCGGCCGGCTCTTCGGTCTTCCACAATTCCTGGCGCCACCATTCCTGGGAAAACAACCAGCCGGTCCAGACGATGGCGAAGGCCTGGATGCCCTTTTCCGGTTGCGCGGTGTAGTCGCCGCCGTTGAATACCGGATCGGTCGTGAGTGCCGCGATCTCGCCTTCGAGGCGGACCTTGCCATGGCCGTAGGTCTTGGCGGTGCCCGAGGTGGCGACAATGCGGTCCATGAAATCAGGATAGCTGACCGCCCATTGGAACGCCTGCTGCGCCCCCATGGAAAACCCGATCACGGCGCGCAGATGCTTGACCTTGAGGTCTTCGGTCAAGAGGCGATGGACGGCATCGACATTGTCGCGAATCGTGGTCAGCGGAAAGCGCGGGCCGTGGAACGGCTCGGCTGTGTTACTGGGTGAGGAGGAGCGGCCATTGCCGAACAACTCGCTGGTGACCAGAAACATCTTGGTCGGGTCGAGCGCCTTGCCCGGCCCGATCAACCAGTCATAACCATGCATGTCGGCCATGTAGTGCGACGGCAACAGCACGGCGTTATCGCCGGCCGCGTTCAATTTCCCATAGGTGCCATAGACGACGCGAGCCTGCGGCAGCACCGCGCCGCTTTCGGTCTTGAAATTCTCGATGATGAATTCGTGCTGGATCGGTTCCATCGGTTCGGCATTCGCTCGG
>JAXDMU010000452.1:0-3312 GCA_034665905.1 Aliidongia sp.
GCGCTTGCGCCGCCAGCAACCGATCCCGTTCGGCCACCATGTCCTTCATCCGGTCGAGTGCGGCGGCGACGATGTTGTTGCGCTTCGAGGTATCGACCGCCTCCGCCAGGACATTGGCGAAACCGGTTACGAAATTGATGTCGTTCTCGTCATAGATATGGCGCTCGGGATTGTCGATTTCGAGCACGCCCCAGGGCTGACCTTGTTTTCGTTTGATGATGACATCCAAGGTCGAGACGATGCCGTGTTCGATATAAAATGGCGGCAGCAGAAATCCGGTATCTTCGTTCAGATTTTCGCAGATCACCGGCTCGCCCGTGATGAAAGCGCGCCCTTGGGGCGAACTGCTGTCGGCCCGCGACACGACGGCACCGACAACGCCCGAATGCCAGCCAACTCCGGCCTCGATCAGCAAATCGTCTTCCTCGGCACGGTAGCGGCAAACCTTGCAGAACGGAACGTCGAAACTTTCCGCGCAGACCCTGGCGGCTTCGGTCAAGACCCGTCCGAGATCGGCTTCGCCCAGAGCAAAGCTGCCGAACGCCGCCAGCGCCGCCTGCTGGCGCAGCAGGCGTATCACATCGGGGGTACGGCCATCGCCGGATTTGATCGTGTCGGCGACAGCGCCGTACAAGGGCGGCTCCAGTAGCTGAAAGGTCCGCGGGAACGGCCGCGACGCGCGTCCGGTGCGGACCAGTTCGGTCACGATCGCCAAGGCGCGCACGATCTCGGCCGGGCGATATGGCTTGCGCAGGCAGGCATCGCCGTCAGCCTTGGTCAGTGTCGTCGCCCCGACATTGCCGGTCGTGTAAAGAATACCCAAGCCCCCGCTGCGATCGATGCCGGCAGCGATCTCGGTACCGAGACCGTTATCCGCCAGCCGCACATCCAGCAGCGCCAGATCGGGTTTGTGCCGCTCCGCGAGCATGATCCCGTCTGCCACGGTTCGTGCGATGCCGCAGACCGCATAACCGCCCTCGACCAGCGCCTCATGGAGCATGTCGGCGACCATCAGATCATTTTCGGCGATCAAAACTGTGAGCATGAGCCACTTCCCCTAGACGGCGTGCAAATTTCAGGACTTTGCGGCGAGCCTGTCGGTTTTCCTATAACGAAATGAGATCTATCGCATTTACGATGATTCCCATAGCTATAGGAACGTATATCGTTTAAAAATGCAAGTTCTACTTGCGATTATTATCATAATAATGCCTGAATTCTAACGCTTTGGTTGCTTTCTATCACTTTTGTATCGGTAAATTGTACATACGGGTAATTCTTGAACACATAGATATACCTGAAGGCGCAAGGCGCAAGGCGCAACATGCCTCCGCGTGTCCGGAACCGAGGACAAATTGCCCCGCCTCGGCGCGAACAGTATATAGCCATTAAATGAAGTAAAATTCAGCGTCTATGATGATCCGTGATATGTTCGCCGCTGGACGGATCATTCTGATTGCTCTGGCAGAGCGGCTTCAGATTAGAATTATCATAACTATAGATTATTAGTTGCCGATCGAAGATTAACGTGCCGATCATCGAAGGAACGGGGTGCCCCGATAGGGTTGAAGTCGTTCCCCGCCTACCCCCCCCAATTCCGCGCAGCCCTTACCGAAGCCTTGCATCCCGGTCACACCCGATGTCGTTCAAATCGGGTTGCGGCCATCCGCGATTGGCTGTATTTCTCCAGACCAGTTAGGGAGTAGCCCGCTTTCGCACGAGCGTGAGAGCATGCGTCAACATCTTCGGGCCTCGGCTCGTGGCGCTTGCGGCTGCCGATGCCCGGCAGCATGGCGAGACCAGTGCCCGGCGACCGGGTCGGTGCTGTCCCACAGTGATCCGCAGGAAAGGCGCATGGCGAACGAGAAAGAGGCTGCCGCGCTGGGTTCGATCCTGGCGAGCGGATTGCTGACGGCGCTTAAGCTGGCGGTCGGGCTGGCGACGGGTAGCCTCGGCATTCTGTCCGAGGCGGCCCATTCCGGCCTCGATTGCGGCGCCACAATCCTGACCTACATCGCCGTGCGGATCAGCGGCAAGCCGGCCGACAGTGACCATCCCTATGGCCACGGTAAGGTCGAAAGCGTTGCCGCGCTGGCCGAATCGGCGTTCCTGTTCCTGACCAGCGCCTGGATATTGTACGAGGCCGGTCACCGCCTGATCTATGGCGGCGTCGCGGTCGAGCCGAGCTGGCCCGCCCTCGCCGTCATGGCTTTTTCCATGGTGCTGGATTTCTTCCGCTCGCGCACGCTGTCCAAGGTGGCGACGGAGACCAAAAGCCCGGCGCTCGAAGCCGACGCGCTGCATTTCCGCGCCGATATCTACAGCTCCGGCGTCGTTATCCTCGGGCTTGGGTTGGTCGCATTGGGATATCCGCTAGGCGATCCACTGGCCGCCTGCGCGGTGGCGCTCTTCGTGATGCGCGCGGGCTATCGCCTGGGACGCGAGACGATCGACACGCTGACCGACACGGCCCCCGGCGGGGTCGACGATCTGGCACGCGCCGCCTTGCGCGACATGCCGGATATTGCGCGCATCGAACGGGTGCGCAGTGGCCCGCGCGGCAGCGTCATGGCGGTCGATGTCGAAATCGCCGTCGCCCGCACCCTGCCGCTCGAAACCGTGAGCGAGATCCGGTTGGAGGCGATCCGCCGCATCCATGCCAAACTGCCCGGCACCGAGATCGTGGTCCAGACCCGGCCGCTGGCGCTCGACGACGAGACCATCCTCGACCGCGTGCTGGTCATCGCCGCCGCGCAGCGCGTGCCGGTGCATCACGTCACGGTGCAGCATGCCGACGATCAGTTCTCGGTCAGCTTCGATCTCGAAGTCGATGGGTCACAGACGATCGAGGCTGCGCACAAGACCGCCTCGGCGCTGGAGCGCGCGATTCGGCGCGAACTGGGCGAAGAGATCGAGGTCGAAAGCCATATCGAGCCGTTGCAGATCGACGCCGTCACGGCCGGCAGCCTGCCCTGGCCGGATTACCGCCAGATCCGCGATACGATCGAGTCTTTGGCTGAAGCGACGCCGGTGCTGCTCGACGCGCACGATATCCGCGTGCGCCAGACGGCCCACGGCCTCTACATCTCGTTTCATTGCCACGTCCCGAGCGACGAGACGGTCGAGACGGTGCATAGTGCCGCCAGCACGCTGGAAACCCAGATCCGCGAGCAAATTCCCGGCACAAGGCGGATCATCGTCCATACCGAACCGCCACCCGCCATGGTGGCGTGAGCGTTACTTCTTCATCCCCGGCACCCATTTGCGGACCTTTGGCGCGTTCGTCACCTGGGCGTTCGGCGCCGGCTTGAC
>JAXDMU010000453.1:0-4016 GCA_034665905.1 Aliidongia sp.
CCCGATTCACGCAACAGGTCGACCCGCCTTGCCGCGTCGTTGGCCATCAGATTGAGGGATTCACCCAGATCCGCCAATTCGCGCGGGGCCGTGCCCAGCCGCTTGGCGCGCACCGAGTGATGGCCGCGGCTATGGGCGACGGTGATCCGCCGCAAATAATCGATCCAGCGCAGTACCGACCGATCGATCGCCCAAAGTGCCGCGGCGATGAAGCCGATGAGGATTGCCGCAAGCTGTGCCAACGAGGTCCATAGCCGCCATTGTTCGCTCCAGAGAAAAGGACGAACTTGCAGGCCGGCGAGAACGAACCGGCCGGCGGGATCGAGCGGCGTGACGAAATAATTGGCGGTGGCGCCATCAGTACGTTGCAGTGTGATGAGGCCACGCGGCGGGGCGGCCGAATCAGCCAGGCGCCATTGGGGCCACCATACCGGCGGTAGATCCGCCAAATGTCGTTCCGTGACGGGATGTCCGTCGGACAACAAGGCCACACCCCCGAGGAAGGGGGTTTTCGTCGGATCGAAGAGTTGTGCCGTTTCGCCCGGCGACAAGAAGAGCACAAGCAGGCCTGCGGCATCCGTGTCCGGACGCAGGCCGATCACCAACTGATCATCGGTACCACCTTCACCGGCGTAAACCGGGCCATGGCCGTCACGCAAGGCGGCCCGCAATTCATCGACCACACCGTCGGTGGACGCAATCCGGCCGGTGCTGCACCGACTGCCATCGCCGGCGATGAGCAAGCCGGCTTCGAAACCGAAGGGCTCGGACGAATGCCGCGCAAGTGCGGCGCACGCATCATCCGTCACCGACATCAGCGCATTCAGGTCCAGCGCGCGGTCACCAAATCGGCCGAGGCGTTCCGCGGTAACGTCGATCGCAGCTTTGGCGGCGTGAAACTGAAAACGCCGCAATGCCAGATCGCGCTGAGCCGACCACCAAGCCGCCACCCCGAAAATCGGCACCACCGCAACCAGCAGCAGCAGCAACATTCGGACACGCAGACCGTGAAGCTTGGTGACCCGAACCCCCGATCGGTGCTGGGGGAGGTTGTTGGGGATCTGCCGCCCCTACGGTGTTTCGACCGGCAAGGGCACGGCCGAATTTCGATCGGATTTGGCATCCATCTGCCGCAGCAGTTCCAGAAACCGCTCTGGAACCGGCTCCTTCAGGGCGGAATCATACATTGCCCGCAATAGATTGCCGATATGGGCCTGCACGCCTGTTTCTAGCGGTACCGGTTTGTCCGCATGCGCTTTCGAACCGCCCACTAGGGAAAGGCGCGCGTCCTTCGCGTCCCTCTGGTCGGCCGATGCACGTTTTCGCATTTGCCAGCTCCAATCCTGTAGCACAGGCATGTCACCCTCAATCCCATCCGATTGGCTTCGTTCGATCCCGGACCGGATATGCCCAATCGCGCGCGGCAAGGATCGACGAGTTGTCCCCCGCACAACAGCCTCTCAAGAGTATAGTTCCCAGTTTCATCGGCGTACCGGCGAAGGGAACCTCCGGGCGGGGCCGGAGTTTACCGTCTGCCTGTCCTTCTGTCACGTGCTCCGCAAAATTCCGTAGAGGATTCCATGTCGATTTCCGTCAAAATCGCACCGCATCTGCCCTTCCTGCGCAGATTTGCACGCGCTCTGGCCGGCACTCAGGCGAGCGGGGACGCCTATGCCCTCGCAGCCCTGCAATCACTTGTCGAAGCGCCGGATTTATTGATCGATCCAGACGACCTTCGGGTTTCGCTCTATCATCTTCTGCTGCGCGTCTGGTCAACCGTGCCGACCAATTCGACCACCGCAGACGGGCGTGAAAGCGGCGATGTCCCGCCCACCTTGCGGAAATTGGCGCCGCATTCGCGGATCGCGTTCCTGCTGACCGCGGTGGAAGGCTTCACGTTGAAGCAGATCGCTCGCGTGCTCGATTGTTCGCCCGGCCAGGCCGAAGATCTGATCGCAGCCGCACGGGAAAACCTGGCGGCGCAGATCGTGACCGACGTGCTCATCATCGAAGATGAGGCGATCATCGCGATGGATCTCGAAACGCTGGTCGAAAGCCAGGGGCACCGCGTCATCGGCGTCGCCGCGACCCATGCCGAAGCGATCGAACTGGTGCGCAACGAGCGGCCGGGGCTGGTTCTGGCCGATATTCAACTGGCCGATGGCAGTTCGGGGTTGAACGCGGTCAACGAAATCCTGCGATCCATCAAGGTGCCGGTGATTTTCATCACGGCGTATCCCGAACAACTTCTGACCGGCGAGCGTCCGGAACCGGCGTTTCTGGTGACCAAGCCGTTCCGCATCGATGCGCTCAAGGCAATCATCGGCCAAGCGTTGTTTTTTGCCGATGGTTTGCCTTCGGAGGCGGGCTTTCGCGCCGTTACGACGCCGCCCTCGTGAGATGATGGAGATTGAGCATTTCGTCCTGTCCCATCTTGATCAGATCGTAGGCGCGTCGGATCAGGCTTTGTACCGGGGCGGACAGGAGCGGATCGATCATCGCATCCTGACAGAGCCGCCGCAGCCCCGCTTCCGCCAGCTCGATCTCGCGGGCCGGCGAAAGCGGGGTCGGCAACAATCCATCCACCATGCGCCCCGCGTTGCTAAACGAAGCGCCCGACAGGCGTTTTATTTCGCTGCAAAATTCCATCATCACTTGGCGCCGTTCGATCGCGCGCCGGGCAAACAGCGTTTTCACTTGCAGATTTGCCGCCTCGCCTTGGGCTTCCTCATACCCATGAATGCTGCGAAGGGTCTCGGCGACGAGGCCGCGCAAAACCCGGACATCATGGTCGGACGGGGCCATTTCGGGTTCCTTTCGAGCGGGAGGCAAAACAGGATCGGCCGGAATCGGAAACAATACCGATTTTTAGGGGCGGTAATCAGCGAACGGGGGGACGCATGCGACGGGCCTGCGCGCGGGTTTCAAACGACACTGGCAACGAGGGAACCCACGTCTTGCGCCTCGGTTCCGGACAAATCATGCGGAATTCCGATTGGTGCCGATCGATGCCGGGGGAAGTATCGTGAATGACCAGCGGGATCGGCGGATCGAGGATCTCGCCCTCATCGGCAATACGCACAGTGCGGCGATCGTCACTCATGACGGGACGATCGAGTGGCTTTGCCTGCCCCGCTTCGATTCTCCGGCACTCTTTGCCGCCCTGCTGGGCACCGACGCCAACGGCAGCTGGCGGATGGCCGCGGCCGATCCAGCCGCGCGGCGTTCGCGCGGCTATCGCCCCGGTACCGCCATTCTGCAAACCACCTTCGCGACCGATACCGGGACGGCGACGATCATCGATTTCATGCCTGTGCCCGAGAGCGAGAATCAGATCGACCTCATCCGGATCGTGCGGGGCGATGCCGGTTCGATCGACATGGCGATGGAACTCCGGTTTCGCTTCGATTACGGTCGATCGACGCCGTGGCTGCGGCGCACCGAGCAGGGGCTGACCGCGATCGCCGGGCCGGATGCGGTGCAACTCGTCACCGGTGTCGCCCTGGATAATCGGGATTTCGCGACCTTCGCCAATTTCCGCGTCGCAGCCGGCGAAACGCGTGCCTTTACTTTGACCTGGTTTCCCTCGCACCTCAATCCGCCGCATCCGCGCGATCCGTTTCCGTTGCTGGACGAGACCGAGTTGCGCTGGCGGGGATGGATCGCCCGGTCAGATTATGACGGGCCTTGGCGCGTACTGGTCGAACGATCCCTGATTACGCTGAAGACGCTGACCTATCGCCCGACTGGCGGCATCGTCGCCGCCGCCACGACCTCGCTGCCCGAAATGATCGGTGGGCCGCGCAATTGGGATTACCGGTATTGCTGGCTGCGCGATTCCACGGTCACGCTCTATGCGCTGCTGACCTCCGGCTATCGCGACGAAGCTGCCGCCTGGTGCGCCTGGCTGATGCGCGCGGCGGCGGGTTCGCCCGAAGAACTCCAGATCATGTACAGCATCAAGGGCGCCCGTCGCCTGACCGAATTAGAGTTGACCTGGCTTGCCGGCTTCCGCG
>JAXDMU010000454.1:0-3725 GCA_034665905.1 Aliidongia sp.
AATCGACATGCGGTTCCTCTAAAACGCTAGCGACCTTACCACTGGTCATATGAGAACGCGAGTCGTGTTTGAGAAGGGCGTTCGAATGACGAAACGCCCGATTCCTCCCGCACCGGAATTTGCCCCGCGGAATTCCGTGTCACCGGTCGGAAGAGCGCCTACAATCGAACCGATCCAAGCCTGTCGGAGCAAGCCGCACCATGCAGAAGATCATTCCCGTCGCGTCCTGTGATTTCATCGTGTTCGGCGGTACCGGCGATCTGTCGATGCGCAAGCTGCTGCCGTCGCTCTATTTTCGCGACCGTGATCTGCAACTGACGGACGATTCCCGCATCATCCTGGCGTCGCGCACCGACCTGACGACGGCCGGTATCGCGGTACGGGTCCGCGAGGCGCTGGAGACCTACATCCCCGCCGAGGCACTCGGCGCCGATGTCTGGGACCGCTTCGTGCAGCGTTTGAGCTATGTCGCGCTCGACGCCACGGCCGAGCGCGGCTGGGATGGGCTGCAAGCGCTGCTCGGGTCCAGAAACGAGACGATCCGCATCTTCTACATGGCGACGGCGCCCGATCTGTTCGGCCGGATCAGCCGCAATCTGCATGATCACGGCATGATCACGCCGTTGTCGCGCATCGTGCTGGAAAAGCCGCTGGGCCATGATCTGGCCTCGGCCCGCGAGGTCAACGAACAGGTTGGCGCGGTCTTCACCGAGCAGCAGATCTTCCGGATCGATCACTATCTGGGCAAGGAGACGGTGCAGAATCTGCTGGCGCTGCGCTTCGCGAACTCGCTGTTCGAGCGGCTCTGGCAGCGCGACGCGATCGACCATGTCCAGATCACCGTGGCCGAGACGATCGGCGTCGGCCAGCGCGGCGATTATTACGACCATAGCGGCGCGCTACGCGACATGGTGCAAAATCATCTGCTGCAACTACTTTGCCTGGTCGCGATGGAATCGCCGACCCGGCTCGATGCCGACGATGTCCGCGACGAAAAGCTCAAGGTATTGCGTGCGCTGAAGCCGATCACGGCGGAAACCGTCGGCGCCACCACGGTGCGCGGGCAATACCGCGCGGGCGCCACCGATGGCGGCGCGGTGCCGGGCTATCTCGAAGATCTGGGCGGCAAAATCGCCAGCGACACCGAGACGTTCGTCGCCCTCAAGGTCGAGATCGACAGTTGGCGCTGGGCCGGCGTGCCGTTCTATCTGCGCACCGGCAAAAGATTGCAGGAACGCGCCTCGGAAATCATCATCCAGTTCCGCCCCGTGGCGCTCGACATCTTTCCGCCCGGCGCCGGACACGCCGATCCCAACCGGCTGATCGTCCGGCTTCAGCCCGACGAAGGCATCAAGCTGATCCTGGTCAGCAAAGACCCCGGACCCGGCGGCTTGCGTCTGCGCAACACGGCGCTCAATTTGAGCTTCGCCGAAGCCTTCAAGACGCGGTTTCCCGACGCCTATGAAAGGCTGCTGATGGATGTCGTGCGCGGCAACGCCACGCTCTTCATGCGGCGCGACGAGGTCGAGGCGGCGTGGAGCTGGATCGAGCCGATCCTGGAGGGCTGGAGCAGGACCGGACAGGTCTGCAAAGCGTACACCGCCGGCACCTGGGGACCGTCCGCCGCGATCGCGCTGATCGAACGCGAAGGACGGACTTGGCACGACGAACCGATGTGAAGGAGGCCGCTCATGACCGCACCCCTGAATGCCCGCATGGCCGAAGTGACGGCGCGCATCGTCGCCCGCAGTGAAGCGAGCCGCGCCGCCTATCTCGCCCGGATGGCGGCAGCCTCGGCGCCCCGCCCCTATCGCACCGATCTCGGCTGCGCCAACCTGGCACACGGCACCGCCGCTTGCGGGACGGAGGACAAGGCCGACCTCAAGACCTCGCCCAAGCCCAATATCGCTATCGTCTCCGCCTATAACGACATGCTGTCGGCGCATCAGCCGCTCGAGCGTTTTCCCGCGCTGATCAAGGCCGCGATCCGCGAGGCCGGCGGCGTCGCCCAGTTCGCCGGCGGTGTCCCGGCGATGTGCGATGGCGTGACCCAGGGCCGGGCCGGCATGGAATTGTCGTTGTTCAGCCGTGAAATCATCGCGATGAGCACGGCGATCGCCCTCAGCCACGACATGTTCGACGGCATGCTGTGCCTGGGCGTGTGCGACAAGATCGTGCCCGGCCTGATCATCGGCGCGCTCAGCTTCGGCCATCTCTCCTGCCTGTTCGTGCCGGCCGGGCCGATGGTCTCGGGCCTGGGCAACAGCGACCGGGCCAAGGCGCGCGAACGATACGCCGCGGGCGAGATCACGCGCGACAAGCTGCTCGAAGCCGAGAGTGCCTCCTATCACTCACCCGGCACCTGCACCTTCTATGGCACAGCCAATTCCAACCAGATGCTGATGGAAATCATGGGGCTGCATCTACCGGGGGCGAGCTTCATCAATCCCGGCACGGAATTGCGCGACGCGCTGACCAAGGCGGCGTCCGAGCGCGTGCTGCGCCTGACCACACAGGGCGACAGCCCGACGCGGCTGTGCGATGTGTTCGACGAGCGCGCGGTGGTGAACGGCATCGTCGGGCTGCTCGCGACGGGAGGGTCGACCAATCACACGCTGCATCTGGTGGCGATGGCCGCCGCGGCCGGCATCCGGATCGACTGGACCGATTTCTCCGCCTTGTCCGAAATCGTGCCGCTGCTGACCCGGATCTATCCAAACGGCACGGCCGATGTGAACCATTTCCAGGCCGCCGGCGGCATGCCGGTGTTGATCGGCGCTCTGATCGATGCCGGGCTGCTGCATGACAACGTCGAGACCGTGGCCGGGCCGGGCCTTGAGCGCTACCGGCGCGAACCGGCGCTGGTATCGGGCGACCTGATCTGGCGCGCGGCCCCCGCCGCGAGCCTTGACCCCAAAGTGCTGGCGCCGGTCTCGGCCCCGTTTGCCGCCGATGGGGGCTTGCGCATCCTCGACGGCAATCTCGGCCGCGCCGTGATCAAAATCTCGGCGGTCAAGCCGCAGCATCGGGTGATCGAAGCGCCGGCCCGCGTGTTCGCCAGCCAGGAATCATTGCAGGCCGCCTTCAAGGCCGGCGAACTCCATCGCGACACCATCGCCGTTGTGCGGTTTCAGGGACCGAAGGCCAACGGCATGCCGGAACTGCACAATCTGACGCCGCCCTTGGGCGTGCTCCAGGATCTGGGTTTCCGCGTGGCACTGGTGACCGACGGCCGCATGTCCGGCGCCTCGGGCAAGATCCCCGCGGCGATCCATGTCACGCCGGAAGCCGCCGATGGCGGCGCCCTGGCGCTGATCCAGGACGGCGACCCGATGCGGCTCGATGCCGAGGGGGGGACGTTGCATGTGCTGGTCGATCCGGCGGTGTTGGCGGAGCGGGTGCCGGCAGGGTATGATCCGGAGGCGAGCGCTGCCGGCACCGGGCGGGAATTGTTTGGGGTGTTCCGGCGCGCGGTTGGCGGGGCGGAACAGGGGGCGACGGTGTTTGGGGGGAGTTAAGGGAAGCAACTTCTTGCGAGCCGCAGCGAAAGGCTGATCGGCCGCAAAATCCGTGATTGCCCGCTGCAAAGGCCGCGAACAACTGCGAGGAGTGACTTCGCCGAACCAACATCATAGACAGCGCTCACAACATCGAATCGCACCCATACAATTTCGTATGATGGATACCAAAATGTGTATAAATTTATCGAAAAAATCTCCACACCT
>JAXDMU010000455.1:0-4208 GCA_034665905.1 Aliidongia sp.
CTTCCTCGACCCGATCGAATTCCGTGCCGAAATCGGTGATGAGCCGGGCGAAGACATCGAGCCGCCCGGTCGAGCTTTTCGGATTGGCCATGGCGCGGAGCCGCTTATGCAGCGCCACGGATTCGACGAGCGGCACGATATAGACGCAATGCCGCTCGAACACAGCACCATTGCTGAGGTCGATCTCGTGCATCTCGACCGCATCGAGTCGCTGCTTCACGGTCGCATGGCGTCCCGGCAGGAAACTCGCCCGCACCCGCCAGGCAACGGAGCCAAGGCGCAGATCGACGCTGGCCGGCTGCACCTGATCGTCTTCGATCGGCTCGGCCGCCGTGATGATCCCTTGCCGGATCGCCTCACGCAGCGCTTGTGACGGCAACACGCCGGTCGAATGCTCGCCCTCGCCCAAATGAACCGCTTCTTCCGCCATGCCGCCGAATGCTCCTGTTGCGGCCTTGAATGGCCGCCTCCAACCGCGACAGAAGCATCAATGCCGCGGCGATACAAGACGTGTCATTTGCGTTCGCGCCGCGTGCCGATCGCCCCTACCTCGTCAGAAACTCCTCATTCCACTTTTCGATCTTCTGCCATTGCTCGGTTGGAATGGGCGGAATGCGATCGATGTTGGGCGGTGGGGCCAAGCGAATCTGCGGGCCGAATGCGGCGCGCAGGTCGAGGTCCCGGCGCACCGCCACCCTCGCGGTCTCGGCGACATCTTCCGGTGTTTCGGGTGCCGCAAAGGCGTCGTCATGGAGCACGTGGCCGGACTCGTCCATCTGGAATCCGTGCGGTAAAATCAGTGGCGGCTTGGGGTTCGTCGGCGGCGCGCATTCCGGCTTGGGTGTAGCCGACGGTGCAATACCGGGCACTGGCGCGCAAGGATCGTAAATTGGCTTTTCCTGCGGCGGGCGGTCCGGGACGATGCGGATATGGGCCGGCAGGTGCCGCGGATTTCGCTTGCCGGTGTCGGCCGGCGGCACGAATTCCGGCACCGGAAAGGCGACGGTGGGTGTGCTGACCGCGGGCTGTTCGGTGATCAGCCGGAGGAAGGTGACGATGGGCGGCTTTACGCGATGCTGCGTCCGGCCGTCATAGGCAAACAGAGCCGCGATCAGCGCCGCATGAAGCAAGGAAATGCCGAAGAGCGCCGAAGCCCTTCGGCCAAGTCCCACGTGGCGCCCGCGGTTCCATCCGTTTTCGTCGGGCGCCGTCCGCACGGGGCGGTGATCCCGTCACGCCAGGAATTCGGCCAGATTGCCGCGAATCCGATCGAGCACCGAGGTAACCTGTGCTGGTACCTCGAAGACTTTGCCCGTGATCGTCTCGAATGCCTCGATATAGATCCGTGCAGCGTCGAGCACAATCTCGCGCGGGATCGGCGGGATCGGGTCGCGATACGGGTCGCAGCGCTGTGTCACCCAACTGCGCACGAAATCCTTGTCGAAGCTCTGCGGTGACTCGCCCGCCTCGAAGCGTCGTTGATAGCTTTCCTGGAACCAATAGCGGCTGCTGTCCGGCGTGTGGATTTCGTCGGCCAGAATGATCTGGCCGTCCGAATCGAAGCCGAATTCGTATTTGGTATCGACCAGGATCAACCCGCGCGCGGCCGCCATCGCGCGGCCCCGTGCGAACAGCGTGAGCGCCAACTGCCGCACCTCCTGCCATTGCGCATCGGTCAGCAATCCGCGCTCGACGATCTGGGATTCGGTCAGTGGCTCGTCATGGCCGCCGTCGAACTCCTTGGTGGTTGGCGTGATGATGGTCTGCGGCAGCTTCTGATTCGGCCGCAACCCCTCGGGAAACCGCATGCCGTACATCTCGCGCTGCCCGGCCTTGTACATCGACAGAATCGAGGTCGATGTCGTGCCCGCCAGATAATCGCGCACGACGATCTCGACCGGCATGATCCGCAGGCGGCGGCAGATCAGCACATTGGGGTCGGGGTATGACAGGACATGGTTCGGGCAAAGATCCGCGGTCGCCTCGAACCAGAAGCGGGCGATCTGCGTCAGAATCTGGCCCTTGAACGGAATCGCCGTCAGAATCCGGTCGAACGCGCTCAGCCGGTCGGTCGCGATGATGATGCGCCGTCCATCGGGCAGATCGTAATTGTCGCGCACCTTGCCGCGATAATGCGCGGGCAGTTCCGGAATCGTCGCGTCGTCCAGAATATTGCCGATATGCGCGGTCAGCGCTGCCATGTCTACCATCTGACATCCATCATCGTCGAAGGGTGGGAAACGCCATGATACCGCAAATCGGCGTCTTTGCATGCGGACCTTGCGCGCACGGCCCGGATGTCGCCTATAACAGAACGTTTGTGACAAGGGAGGTCGCGTGGATGACGATCTGGCGGAGCGCCCTGCGCGGGGTCGCGGGACTGATGATGCTGGTGCTGGCCGCATGTGGCGGCGGCGACGGTCCCGACCATGTCAAGATGCCCGCCTTTACCATGCCGACCCTACCGCCGCCACCTTCCGGCCCGGCGGCGCTCGATCCGGCAGCACTTGCCGAGCCTCGTTTCGATACCGTACTGGTCTCCGGCGACCGCAGCCGTTCGGTGGGCGACGATGCGATCGAGACTTTGCATGATCAGTTGGCCGCGATCGGGGCACCGCTCGAACGCCTGCACTCGCTGAGTGCCGATCCGAAACATTTCGCCGAAGATTTCTATCTGACCCCGACCTCGCCGATCGCGCCCAGGGGCGGCGGCGAATCGCGCGAGGAGCGTATCCGCAAGATTCCCGGCGGCACAGATCCGGCGTCGCCGGCTCTGGTGCTCCGCCGGATTCTCGATCTCGACGGCCGGAACGGCGGCGCCTGCCTCGTTTATCTGGTGAGCGCGGCCGATGGCAAGGCGATGAAGCTGCGCGAGGGCACCATCGGTCCCGAGGAGTTGGACCGGGCGCTCGGCGGCGGCTGCGCCCAGGCGCCGACCGTGGTGGTGATATCGGGCTGCGCCACCGGCGATTGGACGGCCGCTCCGATGGCGCGACCCAATCGCCTGATCATGACCGGGTCGGCTGCCGGCCGATCGGGTTTCGGCTGCGGCCCCAATGTCGGCTTCACGACCTTCGACGAATGTTTTCTGGGGGCGACCCAAGGCGCGCCCGACTGGGCCTCGATCTTTACCCGGACCCGGCGCTGCGTGCTGCGGCGCGAGGCGCTGGTCGGGCAGCCTTCGGTCGATCCGCAGATCTATCTGGGGCCGCTGGCCGCGACCTTGGCGGCACCCTGGCGCAACGCCGCGGGGGTCGACGGTGTCGCCCGCCAGATCGTCTGGCGCCAGGGCATCGGTCGATTCTCGATCGAGGGAACGCCGTATTTCCCCGTGCTGCGCCAGCGCAATCAGGCAGCGCTCGAAGCGTTTCGCCGGGCACTGCCGCCCAAGGCGTTGGCCCTGACGCTCGCCGGCACGGTCGCGTGGGCCGGCAGCGTGAGCAGTGGCGAGACGCCGGACGATGTCGCCCGCATCGCCCTCCAGCGGTGCGAATGGCAGTCGGAGGGTGCCTGCATGCTCTATGCCCGCGGCGATGGCCTCGCCGCCAGCGGGGCCTCGGGTTTCCCGCCGCTCCATCCGCCGATGGTGGCGCGCGACGGTGCCTTCGACCCTGATCTGGTGCCGTTCCTGCGCGAAGACCAGCGCGCCGGCCTTGCCGATTACCGCCGGCAAAGCGGCCCGAAAGCGCTGGCTCTCGGGACGGAGACCGAGACCTATGCCGTGGGGACGGGCAGGGATGCGGCCGACGCACGCGAGGCCGCACTCTCGGTCTGCGAACATAAGGGCGGCCCTTGCGTTCTCTATGCCGAGGGCGACAGAGTGGTGCTGGGGTATCGGCACTGATCGGGCGTTCGGAGGGATCGGTCATGGCGGCAGGCAAAATCAGGCTCATCGGCGATATCGGCGGTACCAATGCGCGGCTGGCCATTACCGTCGATGGGACATATCAGCGGAAAACGACCTACCTGACGGAACATTATTCCTGTCTTGATGCGGTGATAGCGGAATTTCTGAAGACGTTGCCGCCGGCCTTGCAGCCGGTCGAAGCGGCGCTCGCTGTCGCCGGTCCGGTCCAGGGTGATCACATCCAGATGACCGCGACCGGCTGGCGGTTCTCGCAGGCAGCGCTGGAACGGCAATTCGGCTTCAGCCGCCTGATTGTGCTCAATGATTTCACGCCGATCGCGCTGGCGCTGCCCGATCTGAG
>JAXDMU010000456.1:0-6892 GCA_034665905.1 Aliidongia sp.
CTTTTATCCAGGGTCACTCAGGCTGACCCGCCCCCGCAACTGCCGAAACGCGAAAAATGGTGCTCAGATCGCCAAAATGTGCGCTGATTCCCAGCGAGGATGGCCTGGGTTTGAGAAATCCAGGCTAGAGCGCGATGGCTTCGGAACGAAGCCTGAATCGCGCTCTAAACTGTTAAATTAGAGCAAGATTCAGATTTCGGGTGATTCGACTCGAAATCATCTTGCTCTAGAGCGCCGCCGGATCGTGCGGTATGTGTTGTGCGGAAAATAAATCGAGCCCCCACCATGAGCCTCGTTGATAGCCATTGCCACCTGGACTACCCGGATTTCGCCGAGGAGCGTGACGCCGTCATCGCGCGCGCGCGGGCGGCCGGGGTCGGCACGATGGTGACGATCTGTACCAAGATCACCGAATTCGACACGATCCGCGCGATCGCCGAGAGCGATCCCGATATATGGTGCACACTCGGCATCCATCCGCACGAGGCCGCCGCCGAGCCCTGGGTCGATGAGGCCCGGCTGACCGCGCTCGCCAACCATCCCAAAGTGGTCGGCATCGGCGAATGCGGGCTCGATTATCACTATGATTACAGCCCGCGCGATCGGCAGGCCGATGTGTTCCGGACCCACGCCCGTGCCGCGCGCGAAGCCGGGCTGCCGCTGATCGTGCACACCCGCGAGGCCGATGACGACACCGCGGCACTGCTGATCGAGGAGAGCGACGGCGGGCGGCTGACCGGCGTGCTGCATTGCTTCACGTCGGGCCTGAATCTCGCGCTGCGGGCGCTCGATTTCGGCTTTTACATTTCGTTCTCCGGCATCGTCACCTTCAAGAATGCCGAAGAGTTGCGCGAGGTCGTCCGCGCCGTGCCGCTGGAGCGCATGCTGGTCGAGACCGACGCGCCGTTTCTGGCGCCGGTGCCCAAGCGCGGCAAGCGCAACGAGCCGGCTTTCGTCGCGCATACCGCCGCCTTCATCGCCGGGCTGAAGGGCGTAAGCCCGGACGAGTTGGCCCGCACGACCACCGACAATTTCCATCGCCTGTTCCCGAAAGCCCGGCGCGCGCCATGCGGGTGACGCTTCTGGGCTGTGGCGGTTCGCAAGGCGTGCCGAATTCCGCCGGCCAATGGGGCCAATGCGATCCGGCCGATCCGCGCAACCGGCGTCGGCGCCCCTCGGTGCTGGTCGAGACCGAAACGCCGGGGGGCGAGCGCCGCACCATCCTGATCGATACTGGCCCCGACCTGCGCGAGCAGTTGCTCGGCACCGGCCTTCGCGCGATCGATGCCGTGCTCTACACCCATACCCATGCCGATCATCTCCACGGCATTGATGATTTGCGCCCCATCAGCAATGTCATGGGGCGACCGATAGCGGCCTGGGGCACGCCAGCGGTGATGGATCAGATCGCCAGCCGCTTCAGCTATGCGATCGAGGAAAAGGCCGGCGGTTTCTACCGGCCGACCCTGCTGCCGCATCGCTTCGAGGGGCCGTTCGAAGCGGCCGGCGTCCCGATCCGGCCTTTCGTTCAGGATCACGGCTTCACCACGACGTCCACCGGCTTTCGCATCGGCGATTTCGCCTATTCGACCGATGTTGTGGCCCTCGATGAGGCGGCCTTTGCCGTGCTCGACGGCGTCGCGCTCTGGATCGTCGATTGCGTCCGCCTGACGCCGCACCCGACTCACAGCCATCTGGCGAACACGCTCGACTGGATCGCCCGCGTGCGCCCGCAGCGCGCGGTGCTGACCCATATGGATGCCTCGCTCGATTATGCGACGTTGGCTGCGCAATTGCCGGCTGGCGTCGATCCGGGACGCGACGGGCTGGTGTTGGAGCTATAGGGCCGGGCCGATCGCGCAACCCGTCATGCGCGAAGCCGTACCCATGGATCGGATTTCGCCGTTACTCAGGCGGCGCATCGTGCCGTTCTATGTTGTACCCGCCCGACGATCCGCAGGATGCCACGCTCGTGCCCGCTGCCGAATCCTCCCGCCCTTTCACGCATCGCGAGACGATCGTCATCATCGTCGGCCTGATGCTCGGCATGTTTCTGGCGGCCCTCGACCAGACGATCGTTGCGACGGCCCTGCCGCATATCGCGGCGGATCTGCGCGGGACCGAACATCTGAGCTGGATCGTCTCATCCTATCTGCTGATCTCGACGGCGACGACGCCGATCTACGGCAAGCTGTCCGACCTTTACGGCCGCAAGCTGATGCTTCAGATCGCCATCGTGATTTTTCTGGCGACCTCGATCCTGTGTGCCGTCGCCACGAACCTCACCCAGTTGATCGTGTTCCGGGCATTGCAGGGGCTGGGCGGGGGCGGGCTGCTGGCCATGGCGCATGCCACCATCGCCGATGTGATCTCCCCGCGCGAGCGCGGCCGGTATCAAGGTTACTTCGCCGGAGTCTATGCTGCGGCCAGTGTCATCGGCCCGGTGCTGGGCGGGCTGTTCGCGGATTATCTCACCTGGCGCTGGGTGTTCTGGATCAATCTGCCGATCGGCATCGCGGCCCTTGCCGTCTCGCAATATGCGCTGCGACGACTGGCGGTGAAGCGGCTGCGGCACAAGATCGATTATCCGGGCGCGGTGCTGATCGTGGCCGGCGTGTGCTGCGTGCTGCTGGTGACGACCATGGGCGGCAACGAGGCGGCCTGGGATTCGCCGCTGATCGAAGCCCTGGCCGGGGCGGCCGCGCTGTTGTTCGGCCTGTGCGTGATGCAGGAGCGTCAGGCGAGCGAGCCGATCCTGCCGCCGCGGCTGTTTCGCAACCCCGTGTTCGTGGTCGCCAATCTGCTGAATTTGCTGGTGTCGATGACGATGATCGGCAGTCTGGTCTTCATGCCCCTGTTTCTGCAACTGGTTTACGGTCTCGCGGCCGGCGATTCCGGGCTGATGTTGATCCCGCTGAGCGGTGCGACCACCATCGGCGCGGTTTGTAGCGGGCGGCTGGTCGCGCTGACCGGCCGCTACAAGATCTTTCCCATTGTCGGACTGGTCGGCAACGTCGCCGGGTTGATGCTGCTCTCGACCGTGAGTGCCACGACGCCGCTCGCTCTGACGGCGGCCTATCTGTTCCTGGCGGGGATCGGACTTGGCTGTGTGCTGCCGGTCATGATCGTGGTGATCCAGAACGCCGTCGATGTGCGCGATCTCGGCACGGGGACCGCGTCCAATTCCTTCTTCCGCTCGATGGGGGGTTCTTTTGGCGTGGCGCTGTTCGGTGCCGTGTTGCTCGCCCGGCTGAACGCCGCGATCGGGGCGATACCGGGTCACGAGACGCTCGGCCCCGATGCCGGTACGGCGCTGCTTCACGCCGGCGCCGATGCGTTGAAACGGATACCGGCCGGGCTGGATGGCGACCTTCACGCCGCGGTCACGCAGGCGTTCCACGGCATGTTCCGCCTGGGTGCTGGCATATCGCTGCTGAGCCTGGCCGTGGCCGGCTTCCTCAAGGAATTGCCGCTGCGGACGAATTCCGGTATGGCCGATCTGCGAGCGGACCTGGTCGCGGAAGCGTCGCTCGGTGATTGATCGGCACCGCGATGCAGCCGCGCGGCCTGAGGTTCCGCCCGTCACGGATCTGGTGCGACTGTTAAAGCGTTTGCAGCATACCGGAAGTATGATAGCGGTGCCGAATCAGGTCGGTTCCTGAAGATATCGGAGGGCTGAAACGCCATGCAAACCGACAATCGCCTGCTTGATGATCTCTCGCGCATCGCGACCGGCGCCTTTGCGGCGCTCAGCGGCGTGCGCGAAGAGGCCGAATTGCGTCTGCGCGAGCAATTCGAGAAGGTTCTGGCCCGCATGGAGGTGGTGCCGCGCGAAGAGTTCGAGGCGGTGAGGACGATGGCGGTGCGCGCGCGGGAGGAGCAGGAAAAGCTCGAAGCCCGGTTGGCCGCACTGGAGTCGCGCCTCGACGCCGCCGGGGCAGCGGCGAAGCCCGCCTCCGGCGCCCGTGCGAAGACCAAGGCCGCCGGGAGTGACGGCTAAGCCGATCCGCGGATTTCCGATCGCCCCTTGCATGGTGTGTCCGGGTTTGGCACCCTACTGTCTGTAGGGGGGCCGTTTGGGTGCCGCTCGTGTATTTTGTACGGTGCCCGGCTGTTGCGGCAGCTGGGCACCGTCCACCGCTCCCCCGAAGGAGGGTAGCTATGACTGCGCTTTCTACCGACCATGCCATTGTCGCCGGCAATCCGATCGACATCGTCGAAGAGATCGTGCTGGCCAATGAATGGCCGCATGATCGCGCCAATGACGAGGAGATGGTGGTCGAGATCACCGGCCGATGGTGCGATTACCGGCTGCTTTTCGTCTGGCAGGAGGAAATCAGCGCGATGCATTTCTCCTGTAGCTTCGATATGAAGGTCCCCAAGCTGCGGCGCCCGGCGGTCTATGAACTGCTGGCGATCATCAATGAGAAAATGTGGCTGGGTCATTTCGATGTTTGTTCCGACACGAACCTGCCGATGTTTCGGCACGCCATCCTGCTGCGCGGCGCGCTCGGCGCGTCGGTCGAGCAATTGGAGGATCTGGTCGATATGGCGCTGACCGAGTGCGAACGCTTTTATCCGGCCTTCCAGCTTGTCATCTGGGGTGGCAAAACACCGGACGAGGCCGTCATTGCGGCGATGATTGAACCGATGGGCGAAGCGTGAGTTCTCATTCCGGGCCGGAGATCCTGCTGGTCGGCTGCGGCAAGATGGGGCTGGCGATGCTGTCCGGTTGGCTTGATGGCGGCGCCATCGGCCATGCCACGGTGATCGAGCCCGGCGGCGTGCCCGCCCTGGTCGGCCGGGACCGTGTCCGGCTGCTGGCCGATCCGGCGGAGTTGCCTCCGGACTACCGGGCCGACGTACTGGTTCTGGCGGTAAAGCCGCAGATCATGCCGCTGGCGGCCCCTTCTTATCGGGCCATTGTCGAGCGCGGGGCGGCGGTCCTGTCGATCGCGGCCGGCAAGACGATGGCCGCGTTTGCCGGCTGGTACGGCGCCGACGCGGCCGTGGTCCGCGCGATGCCGAACACCCCGGCGGCGATCGGCCGCGGCATCAGCGTCGCGATTGCCAATGCCACCGTCACCCCGACGCAGCGCGCGCTGTGCGACCGGTTGCTGGCGGCGGTCGGCTCGGTCGAGTGGGTCGCGGAAGAAGGGCTGCTCGATATCGTGACCGCGCTGTCGGGCGGCGGCCCGGCTTACGTCTTCCTGCTGATCGAGGTGCTGGCCGCGGCCGGTACCAAGGCCGGTTTGCCCGAGGCGCTTGCCATGCGGCTCGCCCGTGAAACGGTTTCGGGTTCGGGCGAATTGGCCCGGCTGTCGCCGGAGAGTGCGGCACAGCTACGCCAACATGTCACCAGCCCCAAGGGAACCACGCTGGCCGCCCTGGAGTTGCTGATGGCGCCGGACGGGATTCAGCCGATTTTCAACGCCGCAATCGCGGCCGCCACGGCGCGGTCGCGCGAATTGGCGCAGTAAGGGTTTTTCCGCGCGCCGGGCTGGGTTTACCCGGCCGCTCCTCCCATATTGGGACGGCGCATCCTCCATGGAGCCTTGACCATGGCCAAAAAGCCGACCCCGTCGCCCGCCTCGGCGGACCCAGCCGGGGCCATTATCGCCACGGCAATGCGCCTCGCCGCCGAGCGCGCCTGGAGCGACATTCCATTGGCCGAGATCGCCACGGCAGCGGGGTTCAGCCTGATTGAACTCTATCGGCTGTTCCCGTCCAAGTTGGCGATTCTGAACGGCTTGATCCGTCAGGTCGATGCCGCGGTGCTCGCGGTCCCGGTCGATGTCGAGGACCAGCCGCGCGACCGGCTGTTCGACGTGCTGATGCGGCGCTTCGATGTGCTGGGCCCTAGTCGCCCGGCGCTGAAGCGCATCGCCCAGGATCTGCGTCATATGCAGTTGGGCGTGCTGCCGGCCGGATTCGCCCTGAGAAATTCGATGCGCTGGATGCTCGAAGCGGCCGGCATCTCGGCCTCCGGCTGGCGCGGTGCGCTGCGGATCAGGCTGCTCGGCCTTGCCTATCTTTCCGCTTTTCGGGTATTTCTTGAGGACGACAGCGGCGATCTGACGCGCACCATGGCGGCGTTGGATCGGGCGTTGCGGCGTGTCGAGCCGGTGCTGGCCCTGCCGTCCACCGAGGATTGCGCAACGACGCAGGCAGCGTCCAATCCTTGATGTCTCGCAAGCCGCATGCGCAGGATGCATGCGGCTCTGGCCAACCAGCACATTCCCAACCGTCAAGGAGGTCGAATGATGAACGAGACACATAGCCATACTCCACCGTTCGAGATGGACGTGACCAAGCTGCTGGCCGAATTCAAAATGCCGGGCGTGGATCTGGAATCGATCATGGCGACGCAACGCAAGAACATCGAAGCCCTGTCCAAAGCCAACCAGCTGGCGCTGGAGGGGCTGCAAACCATGGCGCGCCGCCAATCCGAGATCCTGCGCGGCGGCTTCGAAGAAGCCTCCTCCATGATGCGCGAAATCATGCAGACCCAATCGCCGGAAGACCGCGTCGTGCGCCAGACCGAGGCGGCGAAACACACCGTCGAGCGCGCGCTCTCGAACGCCCGCGAACTCGCGGAGATTATGACAAGGGCCGGCAACGAGGCGTTCGACGTGCTGCATCACCGGGTCGAGGAGACGCTGGACGAGGTGCGCGACGCCGTCGCCAAGCGAGGCGCGGGACCTCACGCGTGAGGTGACCGGCCGGCCCGTCCTGGGTCGGCCGTAACGATGGTCTGCGATTCAACGACAAACAGGGCGGCTGGTATGCGGATTCGCATACCAGCCGCCCTGTTTGTCGTTACCGGACATTAAGCTGAAAAGTTGCTTCGAGATCCACACCACCCGCAAAAGAGGCAACCTAAACCTCGTTA
>JAXDMU010000457.1:0-4083 GCA_034665905.1 Aliidongia sp.
GGATCGGTTGCCGCGTCATCGAGCGCGCTTTCCAGTGCCGTCATCAGGCCGCGCGAGAGCGCGTTGCGCGCCGCCGGCCGGTTGAGCGTCAGCCACGCGACGGAGCCGCGCCGCTCGCGCAGCAGAATCGGGTCGGCGCTCATCTCGGCCGCGACCGAAGGCTCATCGCCGCCCGGATCGCCAGACCCACCACAAGCCACAAGATCAGGCGCTTCCAGGCGGCGAAATCGAGCGAGGCCATCAGCACGATGCACATCGCGATGGTCACCAGCGGCAGCCAGGGCATGAACGGTACACGGAACGGCCGGGGCAGGTCGGGTTGGGTCCGGCGCAGCACCAGCACGCAGAGCGCCACCACGGCGAAGGCGAGCAGCGTGCCGATCGAGGTGACATCACCCAGATCTTCGAGCGGCACCAGCCCGGCGAGCGTGCCGGTGAAGACCAGGAACAGCAGAACGCTGATCCACGGCGTGCGCCAGCGCGCATGGATCGTGGCGAAGATCGACGGCAGCATACCGTCGGACGCCATGACCGCGAAAATCCGCGACTGGCCGTAAAGTGCGGTCAGGATCGAGGTGGCGTAGCCCGCCATGATGCCGATCGCCACGATGGTCCGCGCCCACGGATAGGGTGTCGCGGCCAGCGCGGTCTGGGCCGGCGATGCGTCGCCCTTCAGCGATTCATAAGGCACCAGCCCGACCAGGATGGCGGCGAAGGCGACATAGAGCAGTGCGCAGATCACCAGCGAACCCAGCATGCCGATCGGCATGTCACGCTGCGGATTCTTGGCTTCCTGCGCGGCGGTCGAGACCGTTTCGAAACCGATATAAGCGAAGAAGATGATCGCCGCGGCGCGGAAGATGCCGCTCCAGCCGAACTCGCCGAAATTGCCGGTATTGGCCGGGATGAAGGGCAGGTAATTGGCCGTCTTGATCGAGCCCAAGCCCAGCGCGATCAGCCCGATGATGACGGCCAGCTTGACCACGACGATGATCGAATTGACCCAGGCCGATTCCGAAATGCCGCGCAGCAGGACCAGCGAGCAGGCGGTGATCAGCAGCACGGCCGGCAGATTGACGATGCCCGGCACGCCGCCGGCCCCGTCGCCGAATGGGCCGTTCAGCAGCCAATAGGGCAGTTCCAGCCCGTAATCCATCAGCAGCGAATTGAAATAGCCGGAAAAGCTGGCGGCAACCGTGGCGCCGGCCACGGCGAATTCCAGGATCAGATCCCAGCCGACGATCCAGGCCAGGAGATCGCCCGCGGTATTGCGCGCATAGGTATAGCAGCTGCCGGATTGCGGAAACATCGCAGCCAGTTCGGCATAGCAGAGACCGGTGAGGCCGGCCGGAATCGCCGCGATGACATAGGCGAGGATGACCGCCGGCCCGGCATGCTCGCCCGCGGCCAGACCGGTCAGGCTGAACAGGCCGGCGCCGATGATGGCACCGATGCCGATCGCCGTCAGATGCCAGGCGCCCAGCACACGCTTCATCGCCGGTTGCTGCGGGCCGCCCGCTGCCAGGGCCGCGTTGGTCTCGTTCATGTCTCGTCCTTACAGTGCGGCCGATTGCGACCGATGGAGCCGGCAGGGCGGGCGCCCTCAGCATCGTCATAGCGCAGAATTGGTGCCATTGGTAACCACCTGAAACGGGGCGTCGGTTGGTCACGCTACCGGCCACCCGCCGCCGGCAGGCCGGCGGTGCCGCGCGTTTCCGCTCAAGAGGACTTCATCTTGCCGACAACTCAACGAATCCGTCACCTGATTTTGCTGGCTACGACGGCCGTTACGGAGATCGACAGTCTCACGGCCTTTGCCGACACCAGTCCGGTCGAAAAACAACACAACAAAGAATTGTGCAGTGAATAATTCAGGCGAGCCAGCGTCTTGGTGGGTCGAGCATGATGTTGCCACACGGGCGACAGTAGGAAATTATCGCTTGACGGAATTTGAGACTACAGGTACTGAATCTCTGAACATAATTTGGATCAGCCAAGACCATAGCCAACGATATCGGACGTCAAAAGTGCCATGGACTTGTCATGGTTCCGCGCGGTTGCGTATAATTACCTAAAGTAGAATGTCGTTGTGACAATATCTTTAAAGTTTGGATCGGAGATTGTTATAATGAGCGGCGAATTCAGTTCTTTTGAGAAAATTAGAACCGGTCTATTCATCGGAACGTTAATATTGTTATACGGGACGACTCGCATATGCGCGCCTTTTCTGACGATGCCGAGCCACACAACTTCACCGAGTTGAGACCCGGAGACCGTGTGCTTGGTTTCGGGACCGAACCGGGGCGGCATGTCGGCGTGAACGTCGACGAACGTCTCATCGAACTCGGACCTTCTAATACCGGTAGGATTTGTCGCGCCCCAACTCACTCTAATCGCGAGGATTAGAAAATGCATCGAATACTCATCACTGGTGCCACCGGCTTCGTCGGCAGTTCGCTTGCAGCCACGTTCCTCTCGACGAACGCCCATGTCGTCGCTGTGTCGCGCAACGACCCGGCAGGCGCGCGCACCCTCAGCGCAGTAAAGGCCGCGGCTGAGGGGAATGGCCTCGACATCGGCACCGCCTTGGCGACGCGCTTCGAGACCATCAACGTCGATTTCGATAATCTGGAAGCCCACCTGCCTAGTGCCTCGCTCGCAGAGATCACCGAAGTTTGGCATGTGGCAGCGGAAATGAGCTATTCACCGCACAAGCTATCGCAGTCTTTTGCAGCCAATGTTGGCAACACCAGTCGTCTTTATGAGCGCGTTCTGAAGTACGCGCCAAGCTGCCGCCGCTTTTACCATGTCTCCACCGCGTATGTCGCGGGCATGGCGGGTGGTGTCGTGCGTGAGCAGATGCATGCCTGGAGCGCCCTCGTCAACCCCTATCAGGTGACAAAGTGGGGCGCCGAACAGGCGCTTAATCTCCTCCATCACCGCCACGGTCTGCCCGTTACTGTGTTCCGCCCCACGATCGTTATAGGCAACCGCCGCACGTGCTGGGCGCATCGTAATGGCCTCGGCTTCTACATGTTCTTGGACGCGATGGCGGATTTCGCACGAGCGGGCCATAAGGAGTTAGCCGTCGACCTCGTGGGCAGCACCCGCCCCGACTTGGTCAGCATTGATCAACTGATGGAAGACGCCGCCGCCCTTGTGCGGCGGGGCGCATCGTCGAATAACTTCGAAGTCTTTCATAGTTCTGGAGGGTTGCAGGTCTGTGTGGAGGAGCTCGTATCGATATGGGGAGATTCGGTTGGTGTTCTTGCCACGATTGGTGTACCGGCGACGGCTGTCGAACAGCAATTCGACCGGGGGGTCGAGCGCAACCGGTCATTTGCCTGCACGGAATGGGCGTTCGAGCGGGACAAGCTGAACGCCGCCATCGGCCGGGACACTTCGCCGAAGCCTCTAACCCCGGCGGAGTTGCGTCGCCTTTGCCATTGGTATGCCAACACTTCCGTCTCGCGTGCATCAGCAATGCCGGCGGATGTAACTTAAGCGAGTTCACCATGACGTATCGCACCGTGGAAGTTCGTGCCGCCGGTGATCCGATCGCGCCGATGCGCACGCTCGACGCCCGCGCCTGAATTATTCATATCCGCTGACGGGAATGGCGTAACTCATTGGATTCGTGTGAGAGTTTATCGTTAAAGGCAAATCTGCCGAGTCCAGAGTGCCATGCCCGCCGAAGTGATGAGGTTGCTACGTCAACTGCTCGGCCAGAAACCCGAGCACCCGGTCAAGCGCCGCTCGGGTTGGTTCGCCTTCCTTGTCGATGAGATGGTTGGTCAGCACCGAATGCACCGGCTTCGGCCCGGCCGGGTTGCCGCAGGCGGGGTCGAGTTCGATCGATTCAAAGGCGGCGCCAAAGGTCTCGCGCAGGCGCTGGAAACGCTCGCCCGGGCAGAACGGGTCGCCCTCGAAGCGCAGGCCCAGAATCCGCGCACCGTCCTCATTGATCAATCTTTGTGCCGCGGCGATTTCCGCCTCGGACACATGCAGCCCGGATTTGTTGAAAAACGGCAGCGAGGGCTGCGACAGCACCGGCGCCAGCATCTTGGTGCCGAGCATCATGGC
>JAXDMU010000458.1:0-7580 GCA_034665905.1 Aliidongia sp.
CTGTTCTACGTCTTCTTTGAGGCCGTGCTGATCCCGATGTATCTGATCATCGGCGTTTGGGGCGGGCAGCGCCGGGTCTATGCCGCGTTCAAATTCTTCCTCTATACGCTGCTCGGCTCGGTGCTGATGCTGCTGGCGATCCTGGCGATCTATTGGCAACTCGGTACGACCGACCTCCAGACGGCGATCCATGCCGATCTGCCCAAGGCGATGCAATATTGGCTGTGGCTCGCCTTCTTCGCGTCCTTCGCGGTCAAGGTGCCGATGTGGCCGGTCCATACCTGGCTGCCCGACGCCCATGTCGAGGCGCCGACGGCCGGGTCGGTCATTCTGGCCGGCGTGCTGCTGAAGATGGGCGGGTACGGTTTCCTGCGCTTTTCGATCCCGCTCTTCCCCGATGCCACGGTGGTTCTGACGCCGCTCGTCTATACGCTGTCGGTCGTGGCGGTGATCTATACCTCGCTGGTTGCTCTGGCCCAGGAGGACATGAAAAAGCTGATCGCCTATTCCTCGATTGCCCATATGGGCTTCGTCACGATCGGCATCTTCACCCTGACGCAGCAGGGCGTGCAGGGCGCGATGTTCCAGATGCTGAGCCACGGCATCGTTTCGGCCGCGTTGTTCCTGTGCGTCGGCGTGGTCTATGACCGGCTGCATACCCGCGAGATTGCGCGCTATGGCGGGCTCGCGGAAAACATGCCGAAATATGCCCTGGTCTTTATGATTTTCATGCTGGCTTCGGTCGGCTTGCCCGGCACCTCGGGCTTCATCGGCGAGTTCCTCGTGCTGATGGGCGCCTTCGAGGTCAATAGCTGGGTGGCGTTCCTGGCGACGACCGGCCTGATCCTGGGGCCGTGCTACATGCTCTATCTCTATCGCCGGGTGATTTTCGGCACGATCACGCGCGACGATGTCAAGGCGATGCTCGATCTGAGCTGGCGTGAGAAACTGATCTTCGCCCCGCTGATCGCGCTGGTTTTCTGGATGGGCATCTATCCGTCTTCCTTCCTCGATCCGATGAAGCCCGCGATCTCGGCGATGATCGAACGCGGCCACATCGCCGCCCAGGCGGCACCGCACGCGGTGCAGGCCGCAGAAGCTGTGGTGCAGTGATGATCCCGGTTCCAAATTTCACGCCGGCCGTGCCGGAGATTTTCCTGGCCCTCGCCGCGATGGTCTTGCTGCTGCTCGGCGTGCTGCGTGGCAACAATACCGGCGCGCGTGTCGTGTCGTTGCTGGCGGTGCTGGCGATCGCCGTCACGGCATTTCTGGTGCTGGCACGGCCGAGCGGCCGGGTCATTACCTTCAACGGCCTGTTCGTCACCGACGATTTCGCGCGCTTCATGAAGGTGCTGATTCTCATCGGCACGGCCGGTTCGACGCTGCTGGCAATGCGCTACAACGTGCGCCAGCATATCAACCGCTTCGAATTTCCGATCCTGATGCTGTTCGCCACCACCGGCATGATGGCGATGGTGTCGGCCAATGATCTGATTTCGCTCTATGTCGGGCTGGAGCTGCAAAGTCTGGCACTCTATGTCCTGGCGGCGTTTCAGCGCGACACCGTGCGCAGCACCGAGGCGGGCCTGAAATACTTCGTGCTGGGCGCGCTCAGCTCCGGCATGCTGCTGTTCGGCGCTTCGTTTATCTATGGCTTTGCCGGTACGACCAATTTCGATCAATTGGCTGTGGCGATCGGCCTGGCCGGCCCGTCCCATTCGCTGGGCCTGATCATCGGCATCGTGTTCCTGTCGGTCGGCATCGCCTTCAAATGTTCGGCCGTACCGTTCCATATGTGGACGCCCGACGTCTATGAAGGGGCACCGACGCCGGTGACCGCGTTCTTCGCCTCGGCGCCCAAGATCGCGGCCCTGTCACTGTTCCTGCGTGTCATGCTGGGGCCGTTCGGCCATCTTGCATTCGAATGGACGCAGATCATCTGGGTGATTTCGCTCCTGTCGATGGCGCTCGGCGCCTATGCGGCGATCATCCAGAGCAATATCAAGCGGCTGATGGCCTATAGCTCGATCGGCAATGTCGGCTATGCGCTGATCGGTCTGGCCGCCGGTTCGCATGACGGCGTGGTCGGCGTGCTGGTTTATTTGGCGATCTATGTCGCGATGACTCTCGGCGCCTTCGGGGTGATCTTGTGCATGGAGCGCCACGGCCAGATGGTCGAGGCGATCGACGATCTCACCGGCCTGTCGCGCACCCGGCCGATCCTGGCCCTTGCGCTCGGCGTCTTCATGTTCTCGATGGCCGGTATTCCGCCGCTCGCCGGTTTCTTTTCCAAGATTGCGGTGTTCAAGGCGGCGATCCAAGTCGGCACGCCGATGATGAATGCGCTGGCGATCTTCGGCGTGCTGACCAGCGTTGTCGGCTGCTATTATTACATCCGCATCGTCAAGGTGATGTATTTCGACCAGCCCAAGGAGTCGTTCGACGCCCGTTCGGGTGGCCGGGCGGTCAAACTGGTGGTCGTGGTCGCGATGGCCGCGATCGTGCTGTTCATTCTGTCGGGCGACGGGCTGTTCCAGGCCGCCGATGCGGCGGCGAAGTCGCTCATCCTTTGATGACGTGGGCGGAGGAGACGGCCCCGAGCCTGCCGCCGCCCTTCTCTCTGGTGGCTTACGACCGGCTGGGTTCGACCAGCGACGAAGCCAAGATGTTGGCGGCGAACGGGGCGGGGCATGGGACCGTAGTCTGGGCGCTGGAACAGACCGGCGGTCGCGGGCGGCTTGATCGTTCCTGGATTTCACCGCGTGGCAATCTCTTCGTTTCGGCCATCCTGCGACCGGATGCGATGCCCGCACAGGCGGCCGAACTCAGCTTCGTTGCGGCGCTGGCGGTGACCGAGGCGGTCGAAAGCTTCCTGCCCGACACCGCCAAGGTCACGCTGAAATGGCCGAACGATGTGCTCGTCGATAACGGCAAACTAGCGGGCATTCTGCTCGAAGCCCGTTCCGGCCCGGCCGGGCTGGTCGATTGGGTGGTGCTGGGCATCGGCGTCAATATCGCGGAGGCTCCCGCTGGCACCTCTTATCCGACGGTCTGCCTCGGCGGCTTGTCGGGGGCGATTCCATCGGTCGGCGCCGTGCTGGCGCGGCTGGTGCAGGCATTGGCTTCCTGGCTCGAATGCTGGGACCGGCGCGGCTTCGCCCCGATCCGGGCGGCTTGGCTCGACCGGGCGCACGGGCTCGGCGAGCGGCTGGAGATCCGTCATGGCGGCGAACCCGTGATCGGCCGTTTTCTCGACCTCGATCTCGATGGGGCGCTCCTCCTGGAGACGCCCTCCGGCGTGCGGCGGGTCACAGCCGGCGATGTTCATTTTCCCCCGGCATGAGGAATGGCAACGCCGTGCCACAATGCCGGCATCAATCTGTCGCTTCAGGCGTTGTACGGGCGGCGGCGAAACGGACGCGCGTACTCGTAAGGACTCGTGGCGCGCATTCGGGCCGGGTATGATGTGCAGGTGCTGGTGCAGGTGCAGGTGCTGGTGACCGGCGCGCCGGGCTCCGTTGTACGCCGGTCTGATCTATTTGAGAAATAAAGGGTAATGACAGCAACTTCCTTTGGGCCGACGCGTCTGCAACCGACTTTGAACCGAACCGACGAGCTGGTCTTCCTGCCTTTGGGCGGGGTCGGCGAGATCGGCATGAATCTTAGCCTCTACGGCTATGGCGATGCCTGGCTGATGATCGATCTCGGCATCTCCTTCGGCGACGACACGATGCCGGGCGTCGAGATCTTCATGGCCGACCCGCGCTTCATCGTCGAGCGGCGCGACAAGCTGGTCGGCTTGGTGGTGACACATGCGCATGAGGATCATATCGGTGCGATTCCGCATCTCTGGCCCCAATTGCGCTGCCCGATCTATGCCACGCCCTTCACCGCCTCGGTGCTGCGCCTGAAGCTGGGCGAGGCGGGGTTGCTGAACGAGGTCAAGATCATCGAAGTGCCGCTGTCCGGCAGCTTCACGCTTGGCCCTTTCGCGCTCGAACTGATCACGCTCACCCATTCGATTCCGGAGCCAAACGCCGTGGTGCTGCGCACGCCGGCCGCGACCGTGCTCCATACCGGCGACTGGAAGTTCGACCCGGAACCGCTCGTCGGCCGCACCGCCGATCTGGCGGCGCTTCATCGGCTGGGCGATGAAGGCGTCGATGTCCTGATCGGCGATTCGACCAATGCGCTGAAGGCCGGCGAGGCCGGTTCCGAGGCCGACGTTCGCGCCTCGCTGATCGAACTGGTCGGCCGATACGATAATCGTGTCGCGATCGGTTGCTTTGCCTCCAACGTCGCGCGGCTGCAATCGGCCGCGCTCGCGGGCGAGGCGCATGGCCGATCGGTCGCACTGGTTGGGCGCTCGCTCTGGCGGATGGAGCAAGCGGCGCGTGAGAACGGCTATCTCGATGGCATTCGCCCGTTTCTGCGCGAGGATCAGGTGCGCGAGCTGTCGCGCGACCAGATTCTAATGATCTGCACGGGGAGCCAGGGCGAACCGCGTTCGGCGCTGGCCCGCATCGCCAACAGCGATCATCCCCAGGTCAAGCTCGATCCGGGCGATACGGTGATTTTTTCGTCGCGTATGATCCCGGGCAATGAGCGCGCGATCGGGCGAATCCAGAACCAACTGTCGCGCCGCGGCATTGACGTGGTGACCGAGGCCGAGCATTTCGTCCACGTCTCCGGTCACCCGGCGCGCGACGAGTTGACCCGGATGTATCAGATCATCCGGCCGAAAGTGGCGATTCCGGTGCATGGCGAAGCCCGCCATCTGATCGCCCATGCCAAGCTGGCCGAGGATTGCCAGGTGCCGCAGAGCGTCGTCGCCGAAAATGGCGCGATGGTCCGGCTCGGGCCGGGATCGGTCAAGGTGATCGATCGGGTCGAGACCGGACGGCTCGGCATCGACGGCAAAAATCTGGTGCCGCTGGAAAGCGACTCGTTCCGCATGCGGTTGCGCATGACCTATAGCGGTGCCGCGGTGGCGACCGTGGTATTGGATCACAAGGGAAAGCTGCTAGCATCGCCGCAACTGACCATTCACGGGCTGCTGGGCGACGAGTCCGATCAGGTCGTGGGTGCCGTCGCCGGGGCGATCGAGCGGGCGGTCAAGGCGCTCTCGGCGGAACAGCGGCTGGAGGACGAGATCGTGCGCGAGGCGACCCGCGTCGCCATCCGCCGCGCGATCTCCGCCAGTCACGGCAAGAAGCCGGTGACCGACGTGCATGTCATCAGGATCTGAGGGAGGCGACCGAATGATCGGAAGACTGAACCATGTGGCGATCGCCGTGCCGGATCTGGCCGCGGCAACGCGGCTTTATGCCGAAACGCTGGGCGCCACGGTTTCCGCGCCCAAACCGCAGCCGGCCCATGGTGTGACGGTGGTTTTCGTCGAACTGCCCAACACCAAAATCGAATTGCTGGAGCAACTGGGTGAGAATTCGCCGATCAAGGCGTTCCTCGAAAAGAATCCATCCGGCGGCATGCACCATGTCTGCTACGAGGTGGACGATATCTATGCCGCGCGCGATCGCCTGAAGGCGCAGGGTGCGCGCGTGCTGGGTGACGGCGAACCGAAGATCGGCGCTCATGACAAGCCGGTGCTGTTTCTGCACCCCAAAGATTTCGCCGGCACGCTGGTCGAGCTGGAACAGGTCTGAGCGCCGCGATGAACTGGATGTCGGGCATCGTCGTCTATGTCGTGCTGTGGTGGCTGGTGATGTTCTGCGTCCTGCCGATCGGCATCAAACCGGCCGGCGAAGCGGATCTGGGGCACGATGCCGGGGCGCCGGCCAATCCGCGATTGAGCTTCAAGGCGCTGCTGGCGACCGGCATTTCCGCGATGCTGTTCGCCGTCATCTACCTTATAGTCATCTCCGACTGGATCAGCTTCAGGCCAGCATAGAAATGAGCGAATCCTATTGCCGGGCAGCGCCCAGTCATGCCGTTCACGGGCCGTATCACGACACCGAATACGGCTTTCCCCAGCGCGAGGATCATGTGCTGTTCGAGCGGCTGGTGCTGGAGATCAATCAGGCCGGCCTCTCGTGGCTGACCATCCTGAACAAGCGTCCGGCCTTTCTCGCCGCCTATGACGGCTTCGATATCGACCGGGTGGCGGCGTACGGCCCCGCTGACGTGGCGCGGTTGCTGGCCGATGCCGGTATCATCCGCAACCGGCTCAAGATCGCGGCCGCCATCGAAAACGCCCGGCGACTCCAGCGGATTCGCGACAGTCACGGCTCGTTCGCAGGTTGGCTCGATGCCCATCACCCGCGCGACAAGGCGGAATGGGTCAAGCTGTTCGGCCAGACTTTCCGCTTCACCGGCGGCGAGATCGTCGGTGAGTTCCTGATGAGCCTGGGCTATCTGCCGGGCGCGCATAGCGAGGATTGCCCGCGCTATGGCGAGGTCCTGGCTCTGTCGCCGCCTTGGGCGCGGTAGCGGGATGATGAGTTTCACGCATCGACGCTTTGCCGCCATGCTCGCGTTGGCGGCCGTGGTGGCATGCAGCGCGCAGACCGGACCGGTAGCCGACCGCGCCGCCCCGGACCCGGATGCGCCGCGCCGAGGGCAGTATCTCTTCGATGCGGCCAATTGTGTCGAGTGCCACACCGATACCAAAAATGGCGGCGCGCGGCTGGCCGGCGGCGAGGCGATCGGCACGCCGTTCGGTAATTATTTCAGCCGCAACATTACGCCTGATCCGACCTACGGCATCGGCCAATGGCGCGATCGGGATTTTCTGCAGGCATTGCGCCAGGGGATCGCGCCCGGTGGCGGACATTATTTTCCGGCCTTTCCGTTTCGCGCCTTCACCGGCATGACCGACCGGGACATCCTCGACATCAAGGCCTATCTCATGACGCAAGCGCCGGTGGCGCAGGCGAACAAGCCGCATGATGTGTCGTTTCCGTTCGATGTCCGGGGCATCATGGTGCTCTGGCGGCTGATCTATTTCACCCAAGGGCCGCTCGAATCCGATCCGGCGCAAAGCGTGGCCTGGAATCGCGGCGCCTATCTCGCCAATGCCGTCAGCCATTGCGGCGAATGCCATACGCCGCGCAATTTCCTGGGGGCACCGGACAATCGGCGCCGATTCGCCGGGTTGCGTCATGCCGGTTCCCCGGCTCGGCCGGCGCCCAACCTAACACCGGACCCGATCGATGGGATCGGCACCTGGAGCCTCGACGACATTGCCACCGTGCTGAAGACCGGCATCACGCCCAAAGGCGATTTCGTCCTGGCGCCGATGTCGGACGTCGTGAACGGGACGTCCAAACTGACCGACGACGACCGGCACGCGATCGCGGTTTATCTCAAATCGCTGCCGGCACAATCGACCACAGGGGGATGATTTAGGTGGGGACGAGAACCCGTCGGATTACGAAGTGGCCGCCTGACTCTCGCCATTCCCCCTGACTCTCGCCATTTCCATTGTGCGGTTCGCCAGCGATTCTCATTTTGATTTTTTGCACTGTAATTTGAGGTTTTCCTGGGCTTGAGCGAATGATTTTGGGGGAGGTCAGGGCGGCGGTAGCGGCGGGGGTTTTGCGAAGGCGAGTGTCAGGAGC
>JAXDMU010000459.1:0-6707 GCA_034665905.1 Aliidongia sp.
AGGATCTGCTCTATCGCATCAACACGGTCGAGCTGACGCTGCCGCCATTGCGCGAGCGCCGCCAGGATATCGCAGCACTGGCCGAACATTTTATAGCACTCTATGCACGCAAATATACTCAACCCCGCCGTCGCCTTTCGGCCCCGGCGCTGGCAGCACTGGAGGCATATCGCTGGCCCGGCAACGTCCGCGAATTGCGCCATGCGGTGGAGCGGGCGACGATCCTCGGAACCGGCGAGCGTTTCGAGCCGGGCGATTTTTCTCTGGCCGCGACGGCACCGGGCGCCCGGCGCGAGGTCGAGACCTATAATCTTGAGGAGATGGAAAGCCGTCTGGTTCGCCAGGCGCTGGCCGATCATGACGGTAATATCAGCCGCGCCGCGACGGCGCTCGGCCTGACTCGGGCCGCGCTCTATCGGCGGATCGAGAAGCATGGGCTCTAGCTGGCGCCGCGGCATCCTGTTGCGCCTGTTTTTGCTGGGCGCCGGCGCGGCCGGGTTCGGCTTGCTGCTCGCCGAGACACGCTACTATGTCGTTTCCGCGCTGGCCGGTGGCGTCCTGATCCTGCTGATCCTCGATTTTGTGCGCCTCAGCAGATCCGCCGATCGGGACCTGGTCCGGGTCATCGATGCGATCGGTTACGGCGATCTGGCGGATTGGCCGCTGAGCGTCGGCCGCCAGAATCTGGATCAGCCGATCACCCAGGCCTTCGTCCGTGCGCTCGACCGGCTGCGGAGCCGGAGTGCCGTCGCCGAGGGCGAGCGCGCGCGGTTGCTGGCCGTGGTCGAGCATGCCCCGGTTCCGCTGCTGGCCTTGGAGGCCGATGGTCGGATCGAATTGCTGAACCGCGCCGCCCGCCGCCTGTTCGACGGCGTGGTGGTGACGCGCCGCGCCGACCTGATCGCACTCGCGCCGGATTTCGATTTTGTCCTCGAAGCGCCCTTTACCCGCCGGCTGGTGCGGCTGACCTTGCCGCGTGGACCACAGCGTTGCCTGGTTTCGATGGCCGGCAGTGTCAGCACCGGACGCAACAGCGCCATCCTTTCGCTCCAGAATATCGAGGGCGAATTGGAGGCCAGCGAATTGCGCGCCTGGGAAGAGCTGGTACGCGTGCTGGCGCATGAGATCATGAACTCGCTGACCCCCGTCGCCTCGCTCGCCCAGACCGCGGGTCTGCTGGTTGACGATCTGCGCAGTGCGGCGGAGCCGGCGACGGCGCTGGCGGAACTTGATGAGGCGGTCGATGCGATTCACCGCCGCAGCGCCGGACTGATGCGCTTTGTCGAGAGCTATCGCCGCTTCGCCGAGCCACCGGTACCGGTGAAGTGCTCGATACCATTGGTGGAACTGTTCGACCGGGCGCAAAGGCTGCATGGCGCTGCATTCGCCGCCTGCGGGGCAGTGCTCGACATCGCGATCATACCCCCCACGCTCGCGGTTCACGCCGACCCGGATCTGCTCGATCAGGTCTTGGTCAATCTCATCAAGAACGCGATCGAGGCGGTTGAGCACCGCGCCGAGAAGCGTATCGACCTGACCGCCAGCCTCGACGCGCGCGGCCATGTCGTCCTTACCATCACCGATACCGGGCCGGGTCTGTCGCCGCTGCTCGCCGAACAGATTTTCGTGCCGTTCTTCACCACCAAGGCGAAGGGCTCGGGCATCGGCCTGTCGATTGTGCGTCAGATCATGCTGGCCCACGGGGGCACAATTGAGGCGATCCCCGGTCCGGGCGGGGCTCGGTTTCGGTTGAGGTTTTGATCCGATTGCTCTCCGATACACCACGTTATGATCTGTGATAGGGATATCCGCGTTGGAACCCGCCTGCCAGGAAGGCGTCCATGCCTCGCTCGATGCCGATCTATCTCGACCACCAAGCCACAACCCCAACCGACCCGAGTGTGGTTGCCGCTATGATTCCCTGGTTCGAAGAGCGCTTCGGCAATCCGCATTCGACCGATCACGAATGGGGCTGGCAGGCGGAGGAGGCGATCGAAAGGGCGCGGCGTCAGGTGGCCGCGCTGATCGGCGCTCAGCCGTCCGAGATCATTTTTACGTCTGGCGCGACCGAGGCCAACAATCTGGCGCTGCTCGGCATGGCTGCAACGCTGAAGGCACGCGGCCGGCGGCATATCATCGCCTCACCGTTGGAACATCCTTGCGTTTCGGCCTGCCTGGATGCGCTCGCGGCGGACGGGTTTTCCGTCACCATCCTGCCGATCGAGGGCAGCGGTGTGATCGACTCGCTGGCGGTCGAGCGTGCGTTGACGCCGGACACCGGGTTGGTCACGATCACCGCCGCCAGCCACGAGATCGGCACCGTGCAACCCTTGGGCGCGATCGCCGCCCTGTGCCGCGGGGCAGGGGCCCTGCTGCACAGCGATGCCGCGCAGGCCGCCGGAAAGGTGCCGTTCGATGTGATCGGCATCGATCTCGTGAGCTTGTCGGCGCACAAGATCTACGGTCCAAAAGGGATCGGCGCGCTTGCCGCGCGCGGCGGTGCGCGCCGTCTGTTGCGGCCGATCCTGCGCGGCGGCGGGCAGGAAGGCGGGCTGCGCTCGGGCACGCTTCCCGTGCCGCTCGCGGTCGGATTCGGCGTTGCGGCCGCACTCGCGTCGGAGAAGATGGCGGAGGAGGGGGGGCGCCTTGCGGATCTGCGGGCGCGCCTTTTGACCGGTCTCAATGCTGCCGGCCTCCATTACGAAGTCAATGGTGCGCTCGACCGGCGGCTGCCGGGCAATCTCAGCCTGCGCTTCGCCGGGATCGATGCCGAGGCGCTGATCGGGCGGGTGCGCGGGCGGATCGCGGTTTCGGCTGGCGCGGCCTGCGCCTCGGCGCGGCGCGTCGCTTCGTTGGGCTTGCTGGCGATCGGGCTTGACGAGGCGGCGGCCTTGGCGACGATCCGCATCGGACTCGGCCGCTCGACCGGCCCTGCTGAGATTGATGCGGCCGTGGCGGCATTCGCGGCGGCCTGTGGGGAGGCGGGGTGATGGTGGTCAAGCAACTGGTCTATCTTTTGGCCCTGTCGCGCGAGCGGCATTTCGGTGCCGCGGCTGAGCGCTGCCATGTCACCCAGCCGACGCTTTCGGCCGCGATCCGCCAGCTCGAAGACGAGCTGGGCGTGCCGATCGTCGAACGCGGCAACCGCTTCATCGGCTTCACGCCCGAGGGTCAACGCGTGCTCGACCATGCCCGCCGGATCGTCGCCGATTGCGATGCGATGCGTCAGGAGCTATCCGAGATGCGCCAGGGCCTGAGCGGCCATCTGCGGATCGGTGCGGTGCCGACTGTGCTGCCGATCATGTCGCTGATTACCGGCCCGTTCGCGGCACTGCATCCCAAGGTTTCGATCGCGGTGCTGTCGATGACATCGAGCGAAATCCAGAAGGGCCTCGAAGAATTCACCATCGAAGCCGGCTTCACCTATCTCGATAACGAGCCGATCAGCCACGCCAAGGCGGCACCGCTCTATCGCGAGGAATATCTGCTGCTGGCGCCGTCCGGTGGGGCGCTGGCCGATCGGGAATCCGTCACCTGGGCGGAGGCGGCCGCGATGCCGCTCTGTCTGCTGACGCCGGACATGCAGAACCGGCGCATCGTTGACGGCATCTTTCGGTCAATCGGCTGTCATCCGGTTCCGGCGGTCGAGACCAATTCGATCGTCAATCTGTGCTCCCACGTCAGTTCGGGCCTGTGGTCGTCGGTGATGCCCTATGCGCTCCTGAGCCTGCTCGGCTTGCCCGAGGGCACCCGGGCGCTGCGGCTCGTATCGCCGGAAGTAACCCATGTCATGGGCATCGTCATCGCCGATCGCGAGCCGGCGCTGCCGTTGGCTCGCGCGCTCTATCATCAGGCGCCGGGCCTGGGCCTTGATGCGGCGATCCGACGGCGGTTGCCGATCGCCGAACCGCGATAGCTGGCGTTACCACGATATTTCCCATAATATATATTATGCGATATCGACCCCTGACCATCCGGGCCAAATCTTACAGCGATTTCATCTTGTTGCATCGCCACGACGCTTGGCCCGTGGCGCTTGCCGGACTAGAGTCACCCTGTCAGTTGAGGTGCGCGGGCAGCGGCACGCAGCGGCAAAATCATGGTTGGCAAACTGTCTGCACTTACGGGAGGATTTCATGACTTTGGCAGCGTTTCGGGCGGCTTTGGCCGTCACTCTGGTCGCCACCATCGTTCCTGCCCAGGCGGAAACGCTGAACCGCAGCCTGGACGGTACGCGGCTCGACCTTCGGATGAGTTGCTTCAAATCGGTCGCGATCGATCCCGAGCCGTCGCTCCAGGGCAAGATCGAGGTCGCGGCCCGTGCCGACACGCGCGATGAGCTGGATCGGTTGACTTTGTCCGGCGGCGAAGCCGCCCGCATCGAACGCACGGGGAGTTGCGATTTCAAATCGACCCCGCCGACCTTGATGCTTGAGATCAAGGTGCCCCCGTCCACATCGATCAATCTCCACGATGTCAGCACCGGCACCTATGGGATAATCACTCGAAGTGAATCGATCGGCACCTATAGAATCGGCCCGGTCGCATCGCTGTTGAATGTCGAACTGGATGGCAATGGCGATGTCGAAGCAGCCAGCAGCATTGGGGTCGATCTACGCATTGATGGATCGGGGGATTTTTTGCTGCACCACATGGACGGCCCGGCCAAAATCGACATTCGCGGCAGCGGCGACGCACGGATCGAGACCGGCACGGCACCCCAGGTCGCGATCGATCTGCGCGGCAGCGGCAACATCAAGCTCGGGCTGACCGTGGGCGCGTTGCAGATCGACGGCTCCGGCTCCGGCGATATCGAGGCCGACAATGCGAAATCGCTTGATCTGCACGCGACCGGTTCCGGTAACCTGGCGCTGGATCGCCTCGACGGTCCCGGCAAAATCGAGATCCGCGGCAGCGGCGATGTGTCAATCGGCAACGGCGCCATGCCCAGCCTCGCCATCGCCCTGCATGGCAGCGGCGATGCCGAGATTGGTGCCGGCGAAATCGTCACCCTGATTGCCAGCACCGCCGGCTCCGGCGACATCCAGATCGGGGGGGCGACCAAGGACGCCACGCTCACCAGCGAAGGGTCCGGGGACATCTCGGTCGCGAGAGCGACCGGCGCGGTGCAAAGCCATCAGCACGGCAGTGGGACTATCAGCATCGGCCAATGAGATCGCCGAAATCGGGCACCACAACGCTTGATATGTGACGCATCACCGGTTATCTAGCGCTTCTATCGCGGCGATATTGGACTGATCGGTATGTATTTCACATCGCTCGATTTCGGCGGGTTCTTCATTGCGACCTTCATCATCTATTATTTGCCGTTCACCCGCCGCTGCCAGATCGAGATATTGATCGCCGCCAGCCTGTTCATTTACGGTGTCGAATCTCTGGAGTTTCTGCCCCTGCTGTTGATCTCGTCGATCTCGACGGCGGTTTTGAGTTATTGGTTGGCGCAGCCCGACGGCCGGACGCGATATCCGATCGCGTTCGCCGGCGTTGCCGGGAACCTCCTGGTTCTCGGATTCTTCAAATACAAATCGCTGTTCGTACCCGACATGCCGCCGGCCGTGCCGCCCGGCCTTTTCGATACGATCCTGCATCTCGGCCTGCCGGTCGGCATTTCGTTTTACACCTTTCACGGCATCAGCCTGATCGTCGATACCTATCGCCAACCCGGCCCGCTGGTCGGCGCGACTGGCGGCCGATGGCGCGCGCATCTATCCAAGACGCTGCTTTACATGTCATTTTTTCCGCAACTGGTGGCCGGACCGATCGCCAAGGGCAAGTTTCTGTTTCCGCAGATCGGCCCGAAGCGTCTGGCCGAAATCGAATGGCAAATTGCGCTTGAATTCCTCATCTGCGGCTATTTCCTGAAATCTGTCCTGGCCGACAATCTTCAGCAATTCACCGCACCGATGGGTACGCCGGCTTCCTGGGATGTCGATTCGGTCTATCATCTGGCCGCCATGATGCTGGCCTATTCGGCGCAGATCTACGCCGATTTCGCCGGATATTCGCTGATTGCGCTCGGGCTCGCCAAGCTCCTGGGTTATGATCTGCCGCGCAATTTCGACAACCCCTATCTGGCGGCGTCGTTTGCCGAGTTCTGGCGGCGCTGGCACATGTCGCTGTCGAGCTGGCTGCGCGATTATCTCTATATCCCGCTCGGCGGCAATCGGCGGGGTGCGCTGCGAACCTATGCCAATCTGTTCATCGTGATGGCGCTCGGCGGTTTGTGGCACGGTGCCGCCTGGAAATTCGCGGTCTGGGGCGTTTGGCACGGCGTGGCCTTGATGGGCGAGCGTGCCCTTGCCGAGCACTGGCCTCGGTGGCCCGGCCGGCAGAGCGCCCTAACCGCCCTCCTCGCCCCCGTGCTGAAGCTCGCCCGAATTTTGTTCGTCTTCTGCTACGTCACGGTCGGCTGGCTGCTGTTTCGGCTCGACAGTTTCGCCGATGTCGTCCATTACCTGTCGCGCTTGCTCGAATTTCCCCTCACTGTCGGCTATGGCGGCTGGATCGACGTGAATGTCATCCTGGTACTCTCGGCGATGACTTTGCTTTATCAACTGATCACCGAATACACGGACGGGCTCGGTCTGTCACGGTGGGCGGGCGCGGCAAAGCCGCTGGTTCTGGCCGTGATGGTCGTCTTCATCGTGTTTGGCAGCGGCGACAAGAATGCCTTCATTTATTTCCAG
>JAXDMU010000460.1:0-4485 GCA_034665905.1 Aliidongia sp.
CTATGTACTGGATCACGCCCGGATCGCCTGGGAAGGCCCGCCGGGCCGGTTCGAAGCCGAGGCCGCACGGCATTATCTTTGAGTTAAGGGATCGGGACGACGGCGAAGCTTTCCCGGCTTTCGCCGTGCCGACCTAACGGGCCGGATCTCGCCGCATGTCGCAATGCACGATACCGTCTTCCAAATAATCCGCCGAGATCCGAACGAAGCCTGCCGCACCGTAGAAGCGCTCGAGATAGGCCTGGGCGGCGAGATCAACCGGCACCGCGCCGTACAGCCGCTCAAGCTCGGTCAGCCCCTCGATCATCAGGCGCTGCCCGAGCCCGGTGCCGCGCTGGGACGGGGCCGAGACGACGCGGCTGACGCGGGCCGCCTCTCCGGTGACGCCGGGCGCAAAAATCCGCAGGCAGCCGCCAAGATCCGGTCCCCGGAAGGCCAGCAGATGCCGCGCCAGCGGGTCCTTGCCGTCGATCTCGGGAAAGACGCAAGCCTGTTCGACAATGAAGACGTCGCAGCGCAGGCGCAGCACGGCGTAGAGTTCCGCGGGACGAAAGGCTTCGAAGTCGCGCCAGAGCAGGGTTTCGGTCACACTTGAATTTGCTTGGTCACGCACCGCTCTTCCACCCCTGCTTGAGACCCGGCCGGCGGGTCTGTGTCGTTTGTTGCGTGAGGAAACTCTGGCCGCCATGCTTGCGGCCAGCGCGGGTGCCCTCGCCGCCGCCCAGCCCGGTGCCGGCGGGTTGCCAGGTCGGGATCAATTGATGCTTGCCCGGCCCGATCAGATCCGACCGGCCCATGCGCTTCAGCGCCTCGCGCAGCACGGGCCAATTCTCGGCATCGTGATAGCGCAGGAACGCCTTGTGCAGCCGGCGCTGCTTCAGGCCCTTGGCCGAGAACACCTCGTCCCCGCCCGCGCGGCGCACCGGCTTCAGCGGGTTGCGCCCGCTGTGATACATCGCCGCCGAGATCGACATGGGCGAGGGTAGGAAGGTCTGCACCTGATCGGCGCGGAATTTGTTGCGCTTCAGCCAAAGCGCCAGATTCATCATGTCTTCGTCGCTGGTGCCGGGATGGGCCGCGATGAAATACGGGATGAGATAGAGTTCCTTGCCGGCCGCCTTGGCCGCCTTGTCGAACATCGCCTTGAAATCATCATAGGCGCCCATGCCCGGCTTCATCATCTTGGAGAGCGGCCCGGCCTCGGTATGTTCGGGCGCGATCTTGAGATAGCCGCCGACATGGTGGGTGACCAGTTCCTTGACATAGGCCGGGCTGCGCACCGCGATGTCGTAGCGCAGGCCGGACGCGATATGAATCCGCTTCACCCCCGGAATCGCCCGCGCCTTTTGATAGAGCTGAATCAGCGGCCCGTGATCGGTGTTGAGGTTCTTGCATATGTCGGGATAGACGCAGGACAGCCGCCGGCACACGCTTTCGGTCGCCTTGTCCTTGCAGGCCATGCGGTACATGTTGGCGGTCGGCCCGCCCATGTCCGAGATGGTGCCGGTGAAGCCCTTGACCTTGTCACGGATTTCTTCGATCTCGCGCAGGATCGAGCCTTCCGAGCGGCTCTGGATAATGCGGCCCTCATGTTCGGTGATCGAGCAGAACGAACAGCCGCCGAAGCAGCCGCGCATGATGCTGATCGAAAACCGGATCATGTCCCAGGCCGCGATTTTGGCGTCTCCATAGGCGGGATGCGGGGCGCGGGCGTAAGGCAGGCCGTAGATTCCGTCCATCTCCGGCGTGCTGAGCGGGATCGGCGGCGGATTGAACCAGACTTCCTTGTCGCCATGGCGCTGGATCAGCGGCCGGGCATTGCCCGGATTGCTTTCCAGATGCAGCACGCGGCTGGCATGGGCATAGAGCACGGGGTCGTCGCGGACCTGTTCGTAAGCGGGCAGCCGAACCGCGGTGCGCCCAGCCGGCAGCTTGGCACGCGCCGCCTGACGTGGGGTTTCGGCCGGCGCGACCGGAGTTGCCGCTGCGGCGGTCGCACAGCTTTCCGCCGAGCGCGCGCCATGGCCGCCTTGCCGCTCCGCTTCGGTCGGCTGGGGCAGCAATTCGGCCGGTGCGAGGCCGCGCGCACGGGCGGCGGCACTCATCGCATCCGGTGCGACCGGAACGGGGGTATCGACCGTATCGGATGCCAGCACGGCCCATTCCGCCGGCACCGCGTCGCACAGCAGGGCGGTGCCGCGAATGTCGCGGATCTGGTCCACCTTGTCGCCCTTGGCGAGGCGGTGCGCGATATCGACGATGGCACGCTCGGCATTGCCGAACACCAGCAGATCGGCCTTGCTGTCGACCAGCACCGAGCGGCGCACCTTGTCCGACCAGTAATCGTAATGCGCGATCCGACGCAACGACGCCTCGATGCCGCCGACGACGATCGGCACGTCGCGATAGGCCTCGCGGCAGCGCTGGGCATAGACGATGACCGAACGGTCGGGCCGCTTGCCGCCCTCGTCATTCGGGGTATAGCTGTCATTGTGCCGAATGCGGCGATCCGCAGTGTAGCGGTTTACCATCGAATCCATATTGCCGGCGGTGACGCCGAAAAACAGATTGGGCCGGCCCAGCGCCTTGAACGGCTCGGCACTCTGCCAATCCGGCTGAGCGATGATGCCGACCCGAAAGCCCTGCGCTTCGAGCAGCCGGCCGATGATCGCCATACCGAAGCTTGGATGATCGATATAGGCATCGCCGGTGACGACGATGATATCGCAGCTATCCCAGCCCAACTCATCCATCTCGGCCCGCGACATCGGCAGAAACGGTGCGGTGCCGAAACGCTGCGCCCAGTATTTGCGGTGCGAGAAAAGGTCTTTGGCGGCGAGCATGGGCGGGTCCGATGGGAAAGGGGCGGGCGGGAACTTACGCCAATTCGGCCGGAAATGCGCGGGGATTGTGGGGCTCCAAGTCCCCCGCCGTTGCTTGTTTTAAAAATTTGTACCGGTCGGTGACATTTTGGCTCAACACGCCATAGATCGCCTGCGACCAGCGCCGATAAAATATGCGCATGGTGTGGGGGGATCAATGCGTCGTTTGGAAATCACGGAGCCAGCGCTCGACGATCTGGCTGCGGCTAGGCGATGGCTGCGGCAGCCGGGGGCGGGACATGCGGCGGCTCGCCGTCTCCGCCATACCGCGGCGCGATCTGCGCCATGTTTCGAGACCAGCTTTCACGCGAATTGCCATCTTACATGGTGCCCCCGGTTATCGGCTTGACCTCGGACAAGCTGTTCACTTCGACCGGTAAGACCGATGAACGGCGCCTCCTTATCCATACAAGGACCTGGCCAGAGTGGAACGCGCCTTCAGGTGCCTGTTCGGCATGCTCATCACCAGCCAGTTGCCGGTCGACAAATGGTACGACATCATCGGCAACCCCACGTTGGCCGACGCCATTCTCGACCGCATCGTTCACAACGCCTATCGCATCGAACTCACCGGCGATTCCCTGCGAAAAAAGCGCCAAGCCGAGATCGCCGCTTGACCCAAAGCTTCACCTGAAACACCCTCCCAAAACCGACCCGGAAATCGGCACCACGCCGGACGGCATCCCGTTGGAAACGTGGACGGCTTCAAATCGGAGCAAGTGGACGGCATCGTCGGAATCCGCACTCAACGAATTGCGGCTGCCCGCGATCAAGCAGGGTTGGGCGGACTTTGCCGCCCGCGCGGACAAGGAGGGTTGGCCCGCCGCCCGCTTCCTGGCGACCCTGGCCGAGCACGAGATCGCCGAACGCGACCGGCGCCGCATCGAACGCCATCTGCTCGAAGCCCGCCTGCTGCCGGGCAAGACCCTCGACAGCTTCGACTTCGAGGCCGTGCCGATGATCTCCAAGGCCCATGTCATGGCGATCTGTGCCGGCGACAGCTGGATCGACAAGGGCGCCAATCTCATCCTGATCTGCGGACCCGGCGGCGGCAAAACCCATCTCGCCTCCGCCATCGGTCTGGCGCTCGTGGAAAATGGCTGGCGCGTGCTGTTCGCCCGTACATCCGACCTCGTCCAGAAACTCCAGGTCGCGCGCCGTGAACTGGCGCTCGAAGCCGCCATCACAAGGCTCGACCGCTTCCACCTGCTGATCCGCGACGACCTCGCCTATGTCAGCAAGGACCAGGCCGAAACCAGCGTGCTCTTCGAACTCATCAGCGCCCGCTACGAACGCCGATCGACCCTCATCACCGCCAACCAGCCCTTCGGCGAATGGGGCAAGGTCTTCCCAGATCCCGCCATGACGCTGGCCGCCGTCGACCGCCTCGTCCAAACCATCTTCGAAATCAACGTCGACAGCTACCGGCGGCGCACCGCCCTCGAACGAAAACAAAAAGGCGCCGGACGACCCCCGAACTTCGCGACAATCAAGAGCACCAGCACCGTGTCGCGCCCCGACAATCAACCGCAAACTTAAACCTTGCCCGCGACAATCACACAGACCATCATCCCAAAGTCGCGGTCATCGATCCTCATCCTGA
>JAXDMU010000461.1:0-7471 GCA_034665905.1 Aliidongia sp.
ATCATACGTCGAAGTTCAATCTACCATCGCTTATATTAACAGCTTGACGATCTCGCGCGCGCGGCACTACGTGAAAAGGCGATCAAGCACTGGCCGCGCGCCTGGAAGGAGAATTTGGTTCTCTCTACCAACCCGTTTTGGCACGATTTTTTCAATCGACTTGGTTAAGCGCGGCGCGGCGGCGGTGGTCAGATCATCTGGAGGTCAATTTTCCTGGCGATTTCTCGCGCCAGCTTCTCGAAATCGTCGTACGCGCCCGAAACGGCTCCCTGATGGCCTCCAATCGCACCGTCGCCGGGTTTCAGTTTGAACATTGGTTTTCGCGCTTCCTGGGCCATCGCGATCAGAGACCGATAATCCTTCAATCGTCCCAAGGACAGAGATTCGTCAGGCACGCTCGGGTTCTCGACGGCCCCCCTATAAGCTGCCGGAATTTTAGATATCCATTTTTGGAACGCGCGCACCAAACCATCCGCATATTCGGTATGACGGGACACCACGTATCCGATAGGTTCCATTCCACCTTTTGGCAGGCTGAAATCGAGGCGGGGGGGCGTCCGACTGAGACGGTCCACCCATTCAACGCGCCAGGACTTCAGCCTTCCGCCGACATTTTCGAGGCCGCGAACGGAAAAGAGATCGGGTGCGACGGGTATTACGACATAATCGGCAGCTATCAGTGCTGCGCGATTTAAGGCTCCGAACGTCGGGCCGACATCGATAAGCGCTACATCGCCGCGAAAACGCTGTCCAGCGTCCTGAATAATTCGATGAAACGCCGACGTGACGCGGAAGGCGCGTTCATTCCGATCTACGCATTTTGGCCAAGCATCCGACAAGTCGTCTTCAAAATCGGACAGAAAGAGATCACCGGGAACGATCGCAAACCGCTCGCTTACAACAATCGGATCGAACAGATACAGGTCCCCAACGCCCCGCTTGACGGGCTCAACCGCCGAAAAGATAGTGCTTCGACGCTCCGATTCATACAGATCCTCGATAACTTTATCGGGGAAACACATTGCCGTCAGATTGGATTGCGGATCCAAATCGGCAGCGATGACACGAAGACCAAGGTCCGCATACATCGAAGCCAAATGATATATGAGAGAAGTTTTTCCAACTCCCCCTTTGTTATTGAAGAATGCGATCGACTTCATTGAGCAGGCTCCATCTTGAATAAAACGAAGCTCTCAACGAACTCATATGCGAGCGGTGGGTTTCCGTTTTCGGCAAGCGCCTGCTTTGCGCGGACCAAGCCAAAACCGAAGCGATCAACGACACCCAGTGCCTTCAAACCTTCAGCGAGAGAAGGATTGCGATAAGCTGTGGCGTTCCGCCAGATCGTCTGCGGTGTAACCTCACCATAGAGACCGCCGGGGTTAATAATCTCAATGCGATCGGAATACCAATAAACCTTGGTCGGTGTTGTGCTAGCCTCGTAATTCCGATGCAGGACCGCATTCCGAACGATCTGCTCCAAAGCTGCAATCGGATAATCGCTTGTCTCCACCCGTCGGATACCACCAATTGTCGCGGCTGTTCGAATGTTGAGCCTGAGAAGTTCTTCTATCTGGCGGACTTGATCCGGGATGGATCCGCTGATTTCTTTCTGGTCGATGATAGGATCGGTGAGCGATGGGCCGTCGAGTCTGAGGAACTGAATATACGCACCCGAGAAATAGGCGCGAGGATCTTTGCCGAACAGCAGGATGGCAGCATTTGTCGGCTTCCCGTCTCGGGAGAGGAGACGAAGCGCTCGAAGTTTCTCCTCCGTCGTTCGGCCATTCTGGCGCCGGATCTCCGGAGAGATAGCAGAGGGGACATATTCTGCTTCAAAGCGGACCAGATCAAGGTCCTCCAAGGTAGCGTCCGCGCATGGTCGCGCGTCGAAGGTCAAATTCTGCCAAACCTGCTTTTCCGCTAACCTTCGCTCCTCCTCCGGCGTGGCGGTGCCCCGACGCGGGCCGACGCGAATCCAGCAACGTCCATCTAGTCGGACAGGTGGTTGGGTTGACGGAGTGACGACGATCGTGGCTACGGTACATCCATCTATGACGTGACGCGCCACCGTCATCAAAGGAAACGGCAAAATTTTCCCGTCGCTCCTGAGACCGCCAAGGGTTGTAAGCAATTCGTCGTCAATATTGACCCCGGCACATGTCCCGTCGTCATTCTGCCCGACGAAGATAACTCCAGGCAGTCGCCGGTTCGGCAGGTCATTAGCAAATGCGCAGATCGCCTGAAGAATCTTGTCGCTGCTCGAACGATAGTCGCGCTTGCGCTCGACTCGCTCAGATTCCATGCTTCTGAAAAGATCCGCGATTTCAGTGTCGGTTAACATCTACCCATCCTCAGTCGGCATCCTACCGCGTCGCGCGCCGGCGAGCTAGCAGGCTCGTCCAAGCGAACACATTATTACATCGGCGGCACCGAATCTGCGCCCGCTGAAATTTCCATAATTTCCAACCCGGACCGCCTGACATGCCCGCCCGCGCGCCTCGCGGATCACCTTGCCCCCCGCCCCGCCCGGCGCTACACAAGCACCATGCTCACCCCCGCCACCACCGCCCGCCGCCCCGCACCGTGACAATTCACATCGAACTCGGCACGACGCCGTCCGGCGCGCCGGCCCATATCGATCTTGAGGAACTGCTCGCCACCCGCGCGCTGATCCAGGGCAACAGCGGCTCGGGCAAGAGCCATCTGCTGCGCCGGCTGCTGGAGCAGAGTGCCGCTTCGGTGCAGCAGGTGATCATCGATCCGGAGGGTGATTTCGTCACGCTGGCCGATGGGTTCGGCCATCTGGTGATCGATTCGGAGATTTTCACCGAAGGCGCCTTGCATCGCGCCGCCTTGCGGGTGCGCGAGCATCGGGTTTCGGTCGTGCTCAATCTCGAAGGGGTCGATGTCGAGCAGCAGATGCGCCACGCCGCGGCCTTTCTGGGCGGACTGTTCGAGGCCGAACGGGATTTCTGGTATCCGGTGCTGGTCGTGGTCGATGAAGCCCAGCTGTTTGCGCCCAGTGCGGCCGGCGAGGTGTCGGACGAGGCGCGCAAGCTGTCGCTCGGCGCCATGACCAACCTGATGTGCCGGGGCCGCAAGCGCGGGCTGGCCGGCGCCATCGCGACGCAGCGCCTCGCCAAGCTGGCCAAGAACGTCGCCGCCGAGGCATCGAATTTCCTGATGGGCCGGACCTTTCTCGATATCGATATGGCGCGTGCCGCCGATCTCCTGGGCATGGACCGGCGCCAGGCCGAGATGTTCCGCGATTTGCAGCGCGGCCATTTTGTGGCGCTCGGCCCGGCATTGTCGCGCCGGCCGCTGGCGCTCAAGATCGGTGCGGTCGCAACCACCGGCCGCGGCGGCGGTCCCCAACTGCTGCCACCGCCGGCCGCCCCGGCTGATGCCCGCGACCTGATTCTGCGGCCCGAGGATCGCAACACGGCGCTGCCCCCGCCGGTACGCCGCCCGCCGCCGGTCGCCGATGCCGAGGCGCTGTTCCAACGGCCCCCGCTCGACCCGGAACCGCCGGCCCCGGCGGCCCACGGCCAGGCATTCGATGCGGTCATCCGCGACGTGCTGGCCGTGCCGGACACGGCGAACCGCTCGATCGCCGTGCTTTATCAGGAATTCCTGGTGCGTTGCCGCCATCACGGGTTGCGCGGCGAGGCGGTCAATCTGGCCGGGTTCCGCCGCAGGCTGACCGCGTGCCGGGCCGGTGCCGATCTCGCGGCGGAAACGACCCCGGAATGGGACAAAGCGGCCGCGATCGCCGCCGGATTGCCCGAAGAAATCCAGGGCGTCTTCCTGCTGCTGGCCCGCGCCGCCAGCGCCGGCGCACCCTGTCCGGCCGATGCAGCGGTCGCCCGGATCTATGGCAGCCGGTCGATCAGCCGGGCGCGCAGCGTGCTCACCTATATCGAACAGCGCGGCCTGATTGCGACCAGCCGGGTCGTTGGCGGCTGGCGCGTCATCACGCTCCCCACGCTCGGCTGGGAAACCGCACCCGGCGATCCCGCCGGCCCGGAACGAGCGGCGGATGAGGCGATGGATTCGGCCGCCGCCTGTCTATCCTAAACCCCGGCAAAATCCGCAAAACTGCTCAGATGCAGGCGTCCGGCCATGACCACTGCCTGGGTCCGGCTATAGACATTCAGCTTGTGCAGGATGCTGGAGACATGGGCCTTGACCGTGGTCTCTGCGATATCGAGTTCGAAGGCGATTTCCTTGTTGAGCTTGCCGGTGCCGAGCAGTTGCAGCACCCGGCGCTGCTGCGGCGTGAGCGAGATCAGGCGCTGGGCCAGTTCGCTATCGCCCCGATCGGGCGCCGAGAACTCGGCTCGCGGGTGAATCCCCGGCGGAACATAGACTTCACCGGAGGCCACGAGATTGAGCGCGCGGACGATCTCGTGACGCGGCGTCGATTTCGGAATAAAGCCGGCCGCGCCGAGCGCCAGCGCCTCGGTCACCAGCTGCGGATCGTCCAGCGCGGAAATGATCACAACCGGCGTGCTGGGAAACCGCGTGCGCAAACTCAGCAGCCCGTCGAACCCGTTGACACCGGGCATGCGCAGATCCAGCAGCACCAGATCCGCGTCGCCGTGTTCGGCCAGACTGCCGAACAGCTCGTCAAGCGTCGCCGTTTCGAGAATTTCGATCTTTCCAAAGGCGGTTGTCGCCGCCAACGATAACGCCAAGGCGCCCCGGATCATGGGGTGGTCATCGGCAATGACAATTTTTTTCATGACAGGCCTCTCCGGCCATGCTCCCGGTGGTGGATGTTAACCGACTTCGCAGGCGATCGCCAACATCTATAACGAGCATCGGAGACGGGCGTTCCGGGCGGCGCTGCCAACGCCCATACCAAAGTACAATTGCCCGACACCACCGACCTGCCGAAGATGCCAAGAGTGAGACAAGTTCGGATCGGCGCCCGGTAAAGGCCCGGCGTCACCGCACTATGACTCTTTGGCCGACGCATCGCCATCACAAGAGAAGTGAAATAACCTCATAAACAACAAAAAATTCTCATTTTCACTCTCTATGGTTTTATATCAGGGAGCAATCCATGGCTACGCTTTATGATTTCGAACTCTCCGGGAGTTGTTATAAAATACGCCTCCTGATGAATATTCTTGGTGTCCCGTATTCAAAGGTAAATGTCGATTTCGTCAACAAAGAACATAAAAATCCAACCTATCTGAAACTCAATCCGTTCGGCGAGATTCCAATTTTCGAGGATGAGGGGCTGCGGCTGCGCGACGCACAGGCGATCCTGACCTATGTCGCCGGGAAACACGACCGGACTCGAACCTGGTGGCCCGAGGATACTGCGGGGCAGGGAAAAGTCGCGCAATGGCTGTCGACTGGCGGTAACGAGATCATGAGCGCGGCCGGCGCACGGTTGGTCAAGATCCTGAATTACGACCTCGATCTGCCCAAGCTCCAGGCACGCGCCAATGCCACCTTCACGATCCTGGACACGCATCTGTCCGGTCGTGACTGGCTCGAATTGGATCGTCCGACCATCGGCGACATCGCCTGCTTCCCTTATACGGCGCTGGCCGGCGAGGGCGGGATCTCGCTTGAACCCTATCCGAACATCCGGCGCTGGCTCGATCGCATGAAGCGGCTGCCGCGGTTCATCCCGATGCCGGGGATTCCCGCCGTCGAATGAGACGACACATTGCCGCCCTGGCCTGGATCGGCGCAGCCTGCTGCGTGCTGCTGGCCGGGGCGGCCGAGTCGCCGATCCCGGTCGCGGTGTTCGATATCGCCCTGATCGACACCACGCCGGGCCAATCGACGCCCGCGGAACGCGACCGGGCCCGCGCGCTCGGGCGGCAATTGCGTGAGGCCTTCGCCCGATCCGGCCGGTATCGGCTGGTCGATCTGACGCCCGAGACGGCGGCGCTCGATCTGCGCCGCTGCAATGGCTGCGAATTGTCGGCGGCGCGCGAGGCCGGCGCGCGGCGGACGGTGATTGCCTGGGTTCACAAGGTCAGCAACCTGATCCTCAACATCAACCTCGAAATCGACGATGCGGCGACGGGCGCGCGCATCCGTGCCGGCAGCGTCGATATCAGAGGCAATACCGATGAATCCTGGGACCGCGGCCTGCGCTATCTGCTGGAGAACCAGATTCTGACCGACGAATCCGGCAAGTCCGATTGACGGCGCACGACCGCGCTTCGCCTATTTGTTCGCCTTGCCGTTGGGGCTGCCATGACCGGTGCAGAAGCTCCAGGGACCGAGCGCCAGATAGCCTTCGTTCGGACCGCAATCGCCATTGCCCACATTGCTGAAGCCGGCGGCATTGCCATAGATCGCCGTGAGTTCGGCCGCACTCGAACCGTAGAAATGGCCGGCCGCATTGATGATCCCGGCCCAAACCGGCGAGGCCACGCTGGTGCCGCCGACGATCATCCAGTGCCCGCCGGCAAAGACCCAGACGCCGGTCGTCGGATCGGCCACCGCCGAAATATCGGGCGTGCCGCGCCGGGCGCCGACGATCGACGCAACCGAACTTTGATAGGCCGGACGGGGCTGGTAGGCCGAAGGGCCGCCGCCGGTCTGCTGCCAGGCCAGTTCGGCCTGGAACAGCCCGGTGGTCGGATTGCGGCTGATCGCCGTGCCGCCGACCGAGACGACATTGGGTGAGACGGCGGGCCAGGAGACGCCGGCCGAATCGCCGGCCGACGCCAGATAGACCACACCCGGCATGTTGAAATATTTGTCGTAAGCCGCCTCGCTGCTGAACTCGCCAGCGCCCCAACTCATCGAGACCTCGCCCCCGCCCGCCGCGGCGACGAGTTGGCTCGCGACGGTGACGGCGGTCAGGAGATCGGTCAGGCTGTTTGAGGCCGCCTCGACCAGATAAATATGGGCGCCCGGCGCCATGGCATGCGCCCATTCGAGGTCGAGCGCTTCTTCGACCTGCCAGCCGCTGTCGGCCGCGGGCTTCCTGCCGCCGGCATAGACCACGGTGAGGTTCGGCGCGGCCAGACCGAACTGGCTGGAAAAGAACGCCAGATCCGCGGCGGCCGTCGGGTCGTCATAGGCATCGACGATGGCGATGGCACGCGACCCGCCGGCCGGATTGGCAGTCGTCACATAGGGATTGCAACCGGCGACCGGGGCGGCGACCAGGTTATAGACGCAGCCGAGCGACGCCGGCGTCTCCAGGAAATAGTAACCGGGTGCCGGAACGCCGTCCGGCGCGGCACCGAGCGTGCGGCGATTGTGGCTGGGTGGTGCGACCTGATCCATCCCGCCCGCGGGGATGAAGATCCGCACATTGGTATGGACGTGAAGTTCGCTCTCGGCGGCATCGACGAGGCTGCTTTCGGGAACGACGACCTGCCCACCGCGTGGCGGCAGAGTCTGCGCCGTCGCGGGCGACAGGGCGGCAAGCAGCAGACTTCCGGTCGCCATGGCGCCGGTTGCAAATGAACTTCTCACAGTTCCC
>JAXDMU010000462.1:0-2513 GCA_034665905.1 Aliidongia sp.
TATGCCCGTCAAACCGGATATAATTGCGACCAATGCCATACGATTTTTCCCGCCCTCACACCGTACGGGCGACGCTTCAAGCTCAATGGCTACACGCAGGGCGGCGGCAGTTCCGATCTGCCACCGCTGGCCGTGATGGTGCAGACCGGCTTCACCGAGACGGCGACGCCACAACCCGGCGGTGCCGCGCCGCATTTCGCAGCAAACGATAATCTGGCACTCCAGCAAATCAGCGTTTTTACCGGCGGCCGGATTACCGACAATGTCGGCGCCTTCATCCAGGGCACCTATGACGGAGTTGCCCGGCAGTTCGTCTGGGACAATATCGATATCCGCTACGCGAATCAAAGCAGCCTGTTCGGCACCGACCTGACCTATGGGTTGACGCTCAATAATAATCCGACGGTCCAGGACGCCTGGAACACGACGCCGGCCTGGAGCTTTCCCTATATGTCGTCGGCCTTGGTGCCGACCCCCGCCGCTTCGCCGCTGATCAATGGCGGCCTCGCCCAGCAAGTGGCCGGTTTGGGCGCCTATGCTTGGGTCGATGACTGGATCTATGCCGAGATTTCGGGCTATCGCACGGTGTCGAAGAGCTTTCAGAAGGTCGTCGGTGTCGATCCGGCCGGGGCCAGCCCGATCGATGGCGTGGCGCCCTATTGGCGCGTGGCACTGGAGCCGTCCTGGGGCAAGCATTCGATCGAAATCGGCACGTTCGGCCTATCGGCCGACATCGTGCCCCAGCGGATCAACGCGTTCGGCACCGACCATTTCACCGATATCGGGCTGGACGCGCAGTATCAGTTTTCCGGCGATCTGCATGACGTCACAATTCATATCCCGTGGGTCGATGAAATCCAAGATCTGAATGCCAGCCATCAGCTCGGTCTGGCCGACAATGCGCACAATGTGCTGCGCAGCTTCACGCCGTCGATTGCCTATACTTACGATCATTCCTGGCAAGTGACGGAACAATATTTCATCACGTCGGGCAGCACGGATTTTGCCGCTTACGGTACGTTCAACGGCAGTCCGAATACGTCTGGATTTCTTACTCAACTCGCCTGGTCGCCGTTCAGCCATGGCGGCCCGGCCTTCTGGCCGACCGCCAACGGCCAGCTCATTCTGCAATATACCGCCTATACGAAGTTCAACGGCGCAACCACCAATGTCGATGGCAACGGTGCTCGCGCGTCGGACAATAACTCGCTGTTCCTCGGGCTTTGGGTGGCGTTCTAGCTAGGCCCGCCGCTTTTTGCCTTCGGCGGCGCGTTCGAGATAGGGGGCGAGGTAGCGGCCGGTATAGCTGGCCGCTACCTGCGCAACCTCTTCCGGGCGCCCCTCGGCGACGAGACCGCCGCCGCCGGCCCCGCCTTCGGGACCGAGATCGACGACCCAATCGGCGGTTTTGATGACTTCGAGATTGTGCTCGATCACCAAGACCGTGTTGCCCTGATCGACCAACTGATGCAGCACTTCCAGCAGCTTGCGGACATCCTCGAAATGCAGACCGGTGGTCGGTTCGTCCAGGATATAGAGCGTCTGGCCGGTGGCCCGGCGCGACAGTTCCTTGGCGAGCTTGACCCGCTGCGCCTCGCCGCCCGAAAGCGTGGTTGCAGCCTGACCGATATGAATGTAGCCCAATCCGACATGCTGAAGCATCAGCAGCTTGTCGCGAATTGGCGGCACCGCCTTGAACAGCTCGGCGCCGGCTTCGACCGTGAGGTCGAGCACGTCGGCGATCGATTTGCCCTTGAACAATACCTCCAGCGTTTCGCGATTATAGCGCCGGCCCTTGCAGATATCGCATTGCACATAAACGTCGGGCAGGAAGTGCATTTCGATCTTCAGCAAGCCGTCACCCTGGCATGCCTCGCACCGACCACCCTTGACGTTGAAGCTGAAGCGGCCGGGCGCATAGCCGCGCGCCTTGGCTTCGGGCAGGCCGGCAAACCAGTCTCGGATCGGCGTGAAGCAGCCGGTATAGGTCGCCGGATTCGAGCGCGGCGTCCGTCCGATCGGCGATTGGTCGATATCGACGATCTTGTCGAGAAACTCCAACCCGTCGATTCGGTCATGGTCGAGCGGATGCTCACGCGCGCCGTTCAGCCGCTTGGCGAGTGCCTTGTACAGGGTTTCGATGATGAGGGTGGATTTACCGCCACCCGAGACGCCGGTGACGCAGGTGAAGGTGCCGAGCGGCAGATCGACCGTCACGTCTTTGAGATTGTTGCCGCGCGCGCCGACGATGGTGAGCTTGCGCTTGGGATCGAGCGTGCGGCGCTTGGTCGGAATCGGCACCGTGCGTGTGCCGCTGAGATATTCGCCAGTCAGGCTCGCCGGATTGGCCATGACCTGTTCCGGGGTGCCGCGGGCGACGATCTCGCCGCCATGGCGGCCGGCGGCGGGGCCCATATCGATCAGGTAATCGGCCGACCGAATCGCATCCTCGTCATGCTCGACCACCAGCACGGTATTGCCGATGTCGCGCAGCCGTCGCAGCGTCTCCAGCA
>JAXDMU010000463.1:0-9953 GCA_034665905.1 Aliidongia sp.
GCCTTCGGCAGCCTGGCGTGGCTCACCATCGCGGTGATCGTGCGCGGCCAGACGCTGAGCCTGAAGCAGAAGGATTTCATCGAGGCGGCGCGGGCCGGTGGCATGAAGCCGCTGCGCATCGTGCGCCGCCATATCGTGCCGAACACGATCGGCCCGGTGATCGTCTATGCCAGCCTGCTGGTGCCGGAGGTGATCATTGGCGAGTCCTTCCTGTCCTATCTCGGCCTGGGCGTGCAGGAACCGATGTCGAGCTGGGGCACGCTGATCGATGCCGGACGGGCCGCGATGGATACCGAACCCTATCAGTTGCTGTTACCCGGCAGCGCCCTCGCCCTCACTTTGTTCAGCCTGAATTTCATCGCCGACGGCTTGCGCGATGCCTTCGACCCCAAGGATCGGTGAGATGGCGGCATTTTCGGCATCGACGATGGTTCGCGCGCCGTCCTTCCCGGCGGCCCCGATCCTGGAAATCAGGAATCTGCGCATCCGATTCGAGACCGACAGCGGCATGGTCGCCGCGGTCAACGATGTCAGCCTTTCGCTCACCGCCGGCGAGACGGTCGGGATCGTCGGCGAATCCGGGTCGGGCAAAAGCCAGATCCTGATGTCGATCATGGGGTTGCTCGCCCGCAACGGCATGGCTTCGGGTAGCGTCAAGCTGCACGGCCAGGAAATTCTGGGGTTGCGCGACGATAGGCTGGATCGGCTGCGCGGGGCCGCCATGTCGATGATCTTTCAAGATCCGATGACCTCGCTCAATCCGTTCCTGCGGGTCTCGACCCAGTTGACCGAGGTGCTGGTCAAGCATCGCGCCATGGGCAAAGCCGAGGCGATGCGCCACGCGATCGCCATGCTGGAGCGTGTCAGCATCCCGGACGCCGCCAAGCGGATCCGGCGCTATCCGCATGAATTTTCCGGCGGCATGCGCCAGCGCGTGATGATTTCCATGGCGCTGCTGTGCCGGCCGGCGCTGCTGTTTGCCGACGAACCGACGACGGCACTCGACGTCACGGTCCAGGCACAAATTCTCGAACTGCTCAAGGAGCTGGCGGCGACCATGGGCACGACGATCGTGCTCGTGACTCATGATCTGGGCGTCGTCGCCTCGCTGTGCGACCGGGTCGTCGTGCTCTATGGTGGGCGCATCATGGAAAGCGGCCCGGCCGAACAGATCTTCGAAGATCCGAGGCATCCCTATACCAAGGGCCTGCTCGATTCGACGCCGCGCCTGGATGAGAAAGTGCATGGCAAGCTGCACACCATCGCGGGCCAGCCGCCCTCGCTCGCCCGCGAAACCCCGGGCTGCCCGTTCGAGCCGCGCTGCGCGGCGCGGCAACCGGGCTGCCGCACGCTTCAGCCGGTCGAGCAGCGCCGCGACGGCCGGACCCTCGCCTGTCACGAGGCCGCGCTATGAGCGCCGAGCCGGTGCTACAGGTCGATGACCTCAAGGTGTGGTTTCCGCTCAAGCGCAAATGGTTCGGCGGCCCGGCGCGAGTGGTCAAGGCGCTGGATGGAGTCAGCTTCACCCTGATGCCGGGTGAGACGCTGGGCATCGTCGGCGAATCCGGGTGCGGCAAATCCACCTTGTGCCGCGCCGTGCTGCGGCTGGTCGAGCCGACTGGCGGCCGAGCGGTCTGGCTGGGCCGGGATTTGTCACAGCTCGACGGCGAGGCGCTGCGCCTCGAACGGCGCCACATGCAGATCGTCTTTCAGGTCCCGCTGGCCTCGCTCGATCCGCGCATGACGGTTCGGCAGATCATCGAAACCCCGCTGCTCAATTTTCCGATCCAGGAAACGCCCGAGGCGCGCCGGGTGCGTGCGGCTGAACTCCTGACACTGGTCGGCGGTCATCCGCGCTGGCTCGACCGTTATCCGCACGAATTTTCCGGCGGCCAGTGTCAGCGCATCGGCATCGCGCGCGCGCTCATTTTGAAGCCGAAGCTGCTGGTGTGCGACGAGCCGGTCTCGGCGCTCGATGTCTCGGTCCAGGCGCAGATCATCAATCTGCTGATGGATTTGCAAGAGCGGCTCGGCCTGTCCTATCTCTTCATCTCGCATAATTTGTCGGTCGTGCGCCATATCAGCCATCGGGTGATGGTGCTCTATCTGGGCAAGGTGATGGAAATCGCCGAGCGCGACGAATTCTATCGCCGGCCGCTCCATCCCTACAGCCAGGCGCTGATCACCGCCGTGCCCTTGCCGGACCCCCGGCTTGAGCGGGCCAAGCCCCGGCTTGAGTTGCAGGGCGATCTGCCTTCGCCGCTCGACCCGCCCTCCGGATGCCGGTTCCGCACGCGCTGTCCCAGGGCGACCGTGCTCTGCGCCGAAATCGAACCGCCGCTGCGGGATTACGGCGCCGGCCATATCGCCGCCTGCCATCACATCGAACAATAAGAGGCATCGATTTTCGCCTCTGGGTCGCTCTGCGACAATCGGGCCCTGACCAGCCCCAGCGCCATTCTTCGCGATTTGTGAATGTCTTCTTTGAATAATTTGCAGTTATCGAAGGGCGGACTAGTTCCTATCTGACTTATCAGGCGGGAACGATATCGTTCTTCTGCCCGTACTTAAAAAGGAACCCATCATGTCGCCCGCGACATTGAACGCGCTTCGGCGCGCCCTCCTCGCTTCCCTGCTGATTTTGACGGCCGCCGCCTGCACCAACACAGCCTCACTCCCGCCCGACCAGCGAGTTGCGGGTTCGATCGACGCCGGCGGCTGACCGGCGTTTTACGGCCGCAGCATCCCGACCAGATCATAGGTTTCGGCCAGGACGGCGTCGGCGATATCCCTGGCCCGTTCTGCGCCGCGCCGCAGCACGCTATCGATATAGGCGGGTTCGGCCATGAGCCGAGCCCGCTCCGCCTCGATCGGGGCGAGGGCTTCGATCAGGAGGTCCGACAGGGCTTCCTTGAATTTGGAGAATTCGGTGCCGGCAAAGCGTGCCGTCGCCTGTTCGACGCTTTCGTCGGCCAAGGCGGCATAGACGCCGAGCAGATTGGCTGCCTCGGGCCGGGCGGCAAGCTCGGCCGGATCGATCGGCAGCGGCTGCGGATCGGTCTTGGCCTTGCGGATCTTCAGGCGGATCGTCTCGGCATCATCGCCCATATTGATGCGTGAATAGTCCGACTCGTCCGATTTCGACATTTTCCGCGTGCCGTCGCGCAGGCTCATGACCCGCGTCGCCGGCCCGATGATCTGCGGCTCGGGCAGCGGAAAGAAGTCTGCGCCGAATTGCCGGTTGAACGCCTGAGCGATGTCGCGGGCCAATTCCAGATGCTGCTTCTGATCTTCGCCGACCGGGACGTGGGTCGCCTTGTAAAGCAGGATGTCGGCGGCCATCAGAACCGGGTAGGCATAGAGGCCCAGTCCGACCGAATCGCGATTCTTGCCCGCCTTGTCCTTGAACTGGGTCATCCGGTTGAGCCAACCGAGCGGCGTCAGACAGGTCAGGATCCAGGACAGCTCGGCATGGGCCGCGACGCTCGACTGGTTGAAGATGATGCAGCGTTCCGGATCGATGCCGGCGGCGATATAGGTCGCCGCGGCATCGCGCGTATTGGCGCGCAAGTCGACCGGGTTCTGCGGCAGGGTGATCGCGTGCAGATCGACGATGCAGAAGATGCAGTCGAAATCACGCTGGAGCCGCACCCAGTTCTTGACCGCGCCCAGATAATTGCCGAGATGCAGATTTCCCGTGGGCTGGATGCCCGAAAATATCCGGTTCATGGGCGAGGCGAGCTTTCCTGGCTGGAGCGATCCGATCATGCCCGGTTCGGTAGCCCCGGCGGGGCTCGCGGTCAAGCGGCTTGGCGCCCGACCATCGCCTTGAGGTCGCCGAGGCTGCTGGCGCCGAAGCCGAGCGCGAACCCGGCATAGCCCGCCAGACCGACCGCGACCAGTGCCGCCAGCGCTGCGACACGCAGGGCGAGCGGCCCCTCATGCAACGGCCCCTGGAGCAGCCGGGCGGCACTACCGAGAAGGAGCACCAAGCAAGCTGCCGCACCAAGGATGCGCGGGATGCGGTGGCGCAGGCGTGCATCAAGTGCGAAATGGCCGTTGCGGATCAGCAGCCAGCCGAGCGCAAGCGCATTGACCCAGCCGGCCAGCGTGGTCGCGAGCGCGTTGCCGATATGCAGCAACGGTCCCGACAAGACCAGCGTGAGCGCGATATTGACCGCCACCGCCACCGCACCGATCTTGACCGGGGTTTTCGTGTCGTGGCGCGCATAGAAACCCGGCACCAGCACCTTGATGAGCACGAAGGCCGGCAGGCCCCAGGCATACGCGGCCAGCGCCCCGGCCGAGCCCTGCGCCGAGGCGGTGTCGAATTTGCCATGTTGGAACAGCACCGCGAAGATCGGCTCGGCGATGACCGACAGCGCCGCCGCCGCCGGCAGCGTCAGCAGCAGCGCCAGTTCCAGCCCGCGATTCTGGATAGTGCGCGCGCCGGCCTCGTCGCCGGCCTGGAGTCGGCGCGACAGGGTCGGCAGGATCGCCGTGCCGACAGCAATGCCGATCACCGCCAGCGGCAACTGATTTACCCGATCGCCATATTGTAAAAAGGTGATCGAACCGGCCGGCAAGGTCGAGGCGATATTGGTCGAGATGAACAGGTTGATCTGCGTGATGCCGGCCCCGAACACGCCGGGCAGCATTAGCCCGCCCAGGCGCTTCATCTGGGCCGTCACGCGCGGCCAGCCCAGCCGGAGCGCCATGCCGGCGCGCGCGCAAGACAGCATCAGCCACAGGAATTGCGCGACACCACCGGCCGTGACGCACCAACTGAGCGCCTCGGCGGCATAAATCTGGGACGCATCGTTTCCGGTATCGCCCTGGCGCCAAGTCCAGAGCACGGCGCCGATCTGGAACAGATTGAGCAGCACCGGGGTCACCGCCGCCGCGGCAAAGCGGTGCAGCGAATTCAGCACGCCGCCTTGCAGCGACGCCAGGGCGATGAACAGCAGATAGGGAAACGTCACGCGGGTCAGCGCCACGGTCAGCTCGAACTGCGCCGGCCGGTCGGCAAAGCCCGGCGCGATCAGCGGCACCAGTTGCGGCGTGAACAATTCCGCCAGCAGCAGCGTCACCGCGAGTCCGGCCAGCAGCAGCGCCAAGGCATCCTCGCCATAGCGCCGGGCGCCGTCCGATCCGTTGGCCGTCAGTTCGCGGGTAAAGACCGGCACGAAAGCCGTGCTGAAGGCACCTTCGGCGAACAGCGTGCGGAACATGTTGGGCAGCTTCAGCGCCACATAGAACGCATCGGAAATCGTGCCGGTGCCGAGGGCCGCGGCGATCAACTGATCGCGGACGAAGCCCAGCACGCGGCTGATCAGGGTGTAGCCGCCGATCGTGGCGGAAGCGCGCAGGAGACTCACGACGGCCGAAACGACAGCCGAATCATCGGATGCGAACCGCCGGCCGCGCGATGCCGGTGCTTCGGCCTGGAGTCCTCAAATGCAGCGGAAATGGCTTTCGCTTCTCGGCAAGGAAATGGCGCCGGACGGTAAGGCCGGTGCTTCTCGACCGTCAAGGGCCGTCGCAGGCGGGGACAAGCCGCATAGGCACTTGCTGCGTCGTCGCCTGCAACCACCTGTTCAAGCGCGGACTCGCGGACGATCGCTCGAAGAGCCTATACCGTAAGCATCAGGTGATCGGCGGATTGACCAGGAGAGTACCATGAGCGGTTCGATCGCATTCGTTACCGGCGGTTCGGGTTTCATCGGCGGCGAATTGATTCGCTGGCTGGTGGCCGAAGGCTGGCAGGTGCGGGCACTCGGGCGCAGCGAGGCGGCGTTGGCGAAGGTGGCGGCACTCGGCGCCCGGCCGGTGCCGGGCGACATCGCGTCGGGCCGGATCGATGCCTTGGCCGGGGTCGAAATCGTGTTCCATTCCGCGGCGTGGCTCTCGGGCGGCGATGCGGCGCTGGCCGAGGCGACCAATGTCGGCGGCACGGCGGCCATGCTGGCGGCGGCGCGCGCGGCCGGCGTGCGGCGCTTCATCCATGTCGGCACCGAAGCGGTGCTGGTCGGTGGGCCGCCGATCCGCAATGCCGACGAAAGCTGGCCGATCCCGGATCGGCCGATCGGCCTCTATCCTGCGACCAAGGCGGCGGCCGAAAGGCTGGTGCGGGCGGCGAATGTGCCGGGCTTCGAAACCATCGTGGTGCGGCCGCGCTTCGTCTGGGGCATCGGCGACCGGACTCTGCTGCCGCGTCTCGCGCACGCGGTCAGATCCGGCCAATTCGCCTGGATCGGCGGTGGCCGCTACCTGACCTCGACCACCCATGTCCGCAATGTCTGCGAAGGGCTGGTCAAGGCGGCCCGATCGGGCAGGCCGGGTGGTGTCTATTTCGTCACCGACGGCGCCCCCATCCCGTTTCGCGACATGGTCGAGGCGCTGCTTGAGACTCAGGGCATTGCCGCGCCGAAACGGTCGATCCCTCATGCGCTCGCTACCCTGGTCGCCTCCGGCGGCGAGAAATTGTGGCGCGTGCTCGGCCGAACCGGCGAACCGGATTTGTCGCGCGCCGTGCTGCGGTTGATTGGCGAGGAGGTGACGGTCAACGATGCGCTGGCCCGGCGGGAACTGGGTTATCTCGGGTCGGTGACGCGGGCGGTGGGGTTGGCCGAACTGCGCGGCCCGGCTTAAACAATCTCTTACCAAATAATTGTACGCTCGCATAAACTTGCTGCTGCAAAGCGTCAGAACAGTGAGGAGCGTCCGCGTGAGCTGGGCCGGTCAGATCTGGGATAATTCCGGCGGCGAGGCGATGGCCCGGCTGCGCGCCTGGTGGTATGGCATCGATTTCCGTGCGGTGACGGCGGTGCCCCAATTCATCGAGCCCGCGCCGGTAGTGGACCATGCGACCGACGATGCGCCGCTCGATCGGCTGGATCTGTCGCAGCGGATCTGGGGCACCGGCTTCCTGCTGCCCGGCGGTACCGATCAGATCATGAGTCTGGTCAAGCCCTTCGGGGTCAATCCGGCGATGAGCCTGCTTGATCTGTCGGCCGGGGTCGGGGGCGCCTCGCGCCATGTCTCGGCGACGTTCGATGTCTATATCACCGCGATGGAGCGGTCGGCGGAAATCGCACGCCGGGGCCAGACCATGTCGGTCGATGCCGGGCTTGGCCGCAAGGTCCCGGTCAGTGCCTATGATCCGGAATCGATCGAACTCCGGCCGCACGCCTTCGATGCCGCCTATGCCCAGTTCCTGCTGACCGGTGTGGTCGATAAGGAACGGTTGCTGCGCGAGATCATGCACTGCCTGAAGCCGCGCGGCCAATTGAGCTTCCTCGATTTCACCTTGCGCGAGTCCGAGCCGGACGATCCGAGGCTGGCGCGTTTGCGCCAGCTTGAGCGCTATCCGGTACTGCCCTGGCGCATCGCACAATATACCGACTGCCTGACCAATGCCGGCTTCGATTGCCGCATCGCCGAAGACCACACCGAAATCTACCGCGCCCGAATTCTGGCCGGCTGGACGCATCTGATGACACTGGTCGAACTGAGGGACATGCCACGGAGCCATCTGCTGGCGCTGCTCGACGAAGCCGAACTTTGGCTTCAGCGGCTGCGCACGCTCGATAATGGCGTGCTGAATGTCTATCGCTTCTATGCCGTTTCCACCCAGGGTGCGGTATTGTAACGCCGGAAAAACCAAGAAGCGGGAGGATGCATGCCTTGGCGCCATAACCACCGGCCGGTCTATGGCCGCGCGGAACTGCGACGGCTGATCGATCCGGCCAGCATCGCTATCATCGGCCTGTCGGGACAAGAAGGCGGCTTCGGTACGCGTACGCTGGCCAATCTGCGCGAAAGCGACGGCATGCGGCTCTACGGCGTCAATCCCAAGGCCGACATGCTGCACGGAGTCCCATGCTTTTCTGGCATCGCCGCGGTGCCGGAGCGGATCGATTGTGCGATCATCGCGACCCCGCGCGAGGCGGTCGAGCGGCTGGTCGAGGATTGTGCTGCGGCCGGCGTCGGCGGCTGCGTCATCTATGCCTCGGGCTATGCCGAGACCGGCAGGGCGGAGCGTGCCCGCGAGCAGGAGCGGCTGAGCGCGATCGCGCGGGCCTCGGGCATGCGGATCGTCGGACCCAATTGTATCGGCCTCGTCAATAATTTTCGCCATGCCGGGATGCTGTTCCTGCCGACCTATGGCACGGCGCCGTGGCGGCCGGGACCGATCGGGCTGATTTCGCAATCGGGCGCGCTCGGCTACACGCTGGCCCAGGCGTGCGAGCGCGGCGGCAATTTCAGCCATTATCTGACCGCGGGCAATTCCTGCGACGTCGATGTCTGCGATTTCATCAGCTATCTGGCCGAAGACCCGGATTGCCGCGTCATCACCTGTCTGGTCGAAGGCGTGAAGGATGGCGAGCGGCTGATCGAAGCCGGCGAAAAAGCGCTGGCCGCCGACAAGCCGGTGGTCATCTACAAGCTGGCGACCGGCACCCAGGCGGCCCAGGCCGCGATGTCGCATACCGGCACGCTGGCCGGTGCCAACGCCGCTTATGACGCCGCGTTCCGCCGCTGCGGTATGATTTCGGTCGATAATCTCGAACAGGTCTACGAGACCGCGGCCTTTCTGGCCAAGGCCGGGCGGCCCAAGGCACCGGGTGTTGCGGTGATGGCGACCTCCGGTGGTGCCTGCGTGATCGCCGCCGACAAGGCCGAACTGCATGGCGTGCCGATGCCCCAGCCGGGGCCGGCGGCGCTGGCCGTGCTCGAATCGGTGATCCCGGAATTCGGCTCGGCGCGCAATCCGTGCGACGTCACGGCCCAGGTGCTGAACGACCCGGATTCCTTCACGCGCTGCACGCGGGCGATGCTGGAAGATCCGGTCTATGGCGCGCTGATCCTGCCGCATGTCGTCGCCGGTCCGCTCACCATCGGGCGCGTGCCGGTGGTGTCGGCCCTGGCCGAGACGGCCGGCAAGCCGATCTGCATCGCCTGGATCAATGAATGGCTGGAAGGGCCGGGCGCCGACCTCTACGAGGCCAATCCGGGAACGGCCGTGTTCCGCTCGACCGACCGATGCTTTCGGGCGCTGGCGGCATGGCACTGGCGCGAGCAAGTGCGTCTGTCGCCGGCGCCGGCCGCGCGCCTTGCGTCGGGCAAGCCGGCCGCGGCGGCGGTGCGCGACCTGCTCGATCGCGCCGGCCCGCGTCTGTCGGAAGCCGAGGCGAAGGCCATGCTCGCGGCCTACGGCATCCCGGTCGCTCGCGACATGCTGGCGGCCGATGCCGATGAAGCGGCCGCGGCGGCGGCCGCGATTGGCTATCCGGTCGTCCTCAAGCTCGATTCGCCCGACATCGCCCACAAGACCGAGGCCGGAATGGTCAAGCTCGGTCTCGCCGACGAGGCGGCGCTGCGCCGGGCGGTGGCGGAACTCCACGCGGCAGCCGGGCGGATCGTGCCGGCGCCGGCGATCCGCGGCATTTCGGTCCAGCCGATGATCCCGTCTGGCCTCGAACTGATGATCGGCACGCGCCTCGACCCGCAATTCGGCCCGTTGATCGTGGTCGGAATGGGCGGTGTGCTGGTCGAGTTGCTGGCCGACACCGCGGCCGATCTAGCACCGGTCGATCAGGCCCAGGCGCTCACGTTGCTGCAAAGCCTGAAGGGTTGGAAGCTGCTGACCGGCTATCGCGGGGCGCCGGGCGTCGATCTCGATCGGGTGGCGGGGATCATTGTCGCTGTGTCCGAACTGGCGGCCGATCTGGGGGATCGAATTGGCGAGATCGATGTCAATCCGGTGATATGCGGTACCGAAAGCGTTATCGCGGTCGATGCGCTGATCATCCGGCGCGCGGAGAACGGGGCGTGATAAAAACCGCCGTCAAATACGCGCTCCGGGCGCTTGGTTTGTTGCTGTCCGTCCTGGCGGTATATTTTCTTGTATTGGCGTTTCCGCAGCCGATGTTCCGTTATCACATGACTTA
>JAXDMU010000464.1:0-3808 GCA_034665905.1 Aliidongia sp.
CGCCCAGCAGCGCCGCCGCACTGGCGAGCGGCAGGGCGGCCCACCACGGCCAGCCGGGCAGGTTCAGGCAGACCAGCGCGACCAGTAACCCGCCGAGCATCGCCTGACCCTCGCCGCCGATGTTGAACAGCCCGGCCCGCGCCGGCAGCGCGACCGCCAGCCCGGCGAAGATGAAACTCGTGGCGTAATAAAGCGTGTAGCCGATACCCTCGCTGCTGCCCAGGGCGCCGTCAGCGATGCTCACCAGCGCCGTCCAGGGCGGCACGCCGATCAGGGCGAAGATCCCCGCCGAGACGGCGAGGGCCGTCAGCAGATTGAGCAGCGGGAGTAGCCCGTATTCGACGAGTGGCGGCAGAGTGCGGCCCATCACGCCGCCCCGGCCATCATCAGCCCGATCCGCTGCCGGGTCGCCGCGTGCCGGTCGAGCGAACCGATGATGCGCCCGCCGACCATGACCAGAATCCGGTCGGACAGTTCGAGAATTTCATCGAGTTCGGAGGAGACCAGCAAGATCGCCGTGCCGGCATCGCGGAGCGCGCGCAGCCGGCGATGGATCAGTTCGATTGCACCGATATCGACACCGCGTGTCGGCTGCCCGGCCAACAGCACCGTCGGTCGCCGCCCCATCTCGCGCGCTGCGATTAGCTTTTGCTGATTGCCGCCGGAAAACGCCGCACTGCGCAGACGCGGGTCGGCCGGACGGATCTCGAACTCGGCTATGAGGCGGCGAGTCTCGGCTCTGGCCCTGCCGACCCGCAGGAACGGCGCGCGCGCATAATCCGGTTCGCGCTGATGGCCCAAAATCGCCGTTTCCCAGGCTTCGAAGCCGGCGATCAGCCCCTGATGCAGCCGATCCTCGGGAATATGGGCGAGACCGAGCCGGCGCAGTGTCCGCGCCCGGCCTTGCCGCGGCACCGCGCGGTCGTCCCATAACAGCGCGCCATCGGCCGGGATCAGCCCGGCCAGTGCCGCCAGCAACTCGCTCTGGCCGTTGCCGGCGACCCCGGCGATGCCGGTGATTTCACCGGCGCGCAGCGTCAGATCGATGCCGTTGAGGCGGAGAATTCCGGCCTGGTCGCGCCAGGTCAACCCGGCAGCGGCCAGCGCCGGGGGGCCGGGTCGGGCGACCGAGGGGGCCGGCAGTGCGGCGGGCTGGCGGCCGACCATCAGGGCCGCCAGCTCCGCTTCGCCGGTCGTGTTGGTCGCCAGATCGGCCACCACGCGGCCTTGGCGCATGATTGTTACCCGATCGGTCAGGTCCATGATTTCTTTGAGCTTGTGCGTGACGAGAAAGATCGTCTTACCCTCGGCCTTGAGGCGCCGGAGGATCGCGAAGAACGGCTCGGTCTCGGCCGGACCCAGCATCGCGGTCGGCTCGTCGAGGATCAGGATCTCGGCGCCGCGATAGAGCGCCTTCAGGATCTCGACCCGTTGGCGCAGCCCGACCGGCAGCGTGCCGACCACGGCATCAAGCTCGACCGTCAGCCCATAAGCGGCGCCGAGCGCGGCCAGCCGCTCACGCGCAGCGGCCAGCGCCGGGTCGAGCCGGAGCCGGCCTTCGACGCCCAGGATGATGTTTTCCAGCACGGTGAAATCCTCGACCAGCACGAAATGCTGATGCACCATGCCGATCCCCAGCGCGATCGCCTGGGCCGAATTGCCGATCCGGACGGGCTGGCCGCCGAGCGCGATCGTGCCCGCATCCGGCTGATAAAAGCCGTAAAGGATACTCATCAAGGTCGATTTGCCGGCCCCGTTCTCGCCGACGACCCCGTGGATCGAGCCGGCGGCGGCGGTGAAGCTCACGCCGCGATTGGCCTCGACCGCGCCAAATCGTTTCGAGATGCCGCCGAAGCGGACTGCCGGCTCAGGGTGCCGCGACATCGACCGGGACGATCTTTCCGGCCAGAATATCGGCCGCGGCCCGATCGACCTGTGCCTTCATGTCCGGCGTGATCAGCGCCCGGTTGTTGCCGTCGATGACCCACCCGATTGCCTGTTCCTTGAGCCCGAGCGAGTGCGTGCCGCCGGCCCAACTACCGTCGCGCACCGCCATCAGCGCCTGATAGACCGCGAGATCGACGCGCTTGATCATCGAGGTCAGGACCGAGCCGGGATGCAGCGGGTTCTGGTTGCTGTCCGTGCCGATCGACAGCTTGCCGGCATCGGCCGCCGCCTGCATGACGCCGAGCCCGCTGGCCCCGGCCGCGGCGAACAGCACGTCGGCCCCGCGATCGAGCTGGCTGCGCGCCAGCTCGGCGCCGCGCGCCGGATCGGTCCAGGCTTCCGCGGTCGTGCCGACCATGGTTTGCAGCACGGCCAGATCGGGTTTGACGGCACGGGCCCCCTGGGTGAAGGCGCCGAGATATTTGCGGGTGACCGGCGCATCCATGCCGCCGACGAAGCCGATCGTCCCGGATTTGCTCGCCAGCGCCGCCAGCATGCCGACCAGGAAACAGCCCTCTTCCTCGCGATAGATCACGGATTGGACATTGGGCAGATCGATCCGCGCATCGATCAGGACGAACCGCTCGTCCGGGTAAAGCCGCGCCACCTTCTCGATCGCGACGGCATGGCCGAACCCGACGCCGATGACCAATGCAGCACCGCGCCGCGCCATGGTGCGCAGTGTCTGCTCGCGCTGGCTTTCATTGGTGATCTCGAAATCGCGAAACCCAATCCCGGTTTCCTGCTTGAAGCGGAGTGCGCCTTCATAGGCCGCCTGATTAAAGGATTTGTCCCACTTGCCGCCGTAATCATAGACCAGCGCCGCTTCGGCTTCGGCACCTCGCGCCGGCAGAATGGCAACGGTTCCCGCCGCCGCGGCCACGGCCACGGCCAGGAAGCGGCGGCGATCGGGGTGACTACCACGGAAAGAAAACATCCGACCTCGCTGGAACAGGTTCGGCAAAGGGAACCTGGACTTGTTTAGGCCGGTGCGGTGCGGCTTGTCCAGATCGGGGTACCATGACCACAGGGCAGAACGCGGCCGAATAAAGCGCCAGGGCACGGCGGCTTTCCCGATTCCGGTCTGGTGCCGAGCGCGCTGGCTTGGTAGAAGCTGCACCATCATGACCGCACCCGAAGCCATCGTCGCCAGCCGGAGAACTTTTGCGATCATCTCGCATCCGGATGCCGGCAAGACCACGCTCACCGAAAAGCTGCTGCTGTTCGGTGGCGCCATTCAGCAGGCCGGCATGGTCAAGGCACGCGGTGAAAATCGCCGCGTGCGTTCGGACTGGATGGCGGTCGAGCGCGAGCGCGGCATCTCGGTCAGTTCGGCGGTGATGACCTTCGAATATGACGAGAAAACCTTCAATCTGCTCGACACGCCGGGCCACCAGGATTTCAGCGAGGATACTTATCGCACCTGGAGACCATAGATGCGCGGAGTTTAGTGGACTGGAACGATGTCCCGCTTTTCAAGCCTAGAACACGTACCAGGCGAATCTCGTCGGATCTTACGCAACCGATTCGCAAGATTTCTCCCATCGCCACCGCAAACCGCGTCGCATCGGAAGCCGGGTTCAATCATCCTGCCCGACGAGTCGTTTCTTGACCTTCTACAAAATGTGACGATTGACTTCAGTAGCGATCTGCGGGAGGCGCGTTTGGCCTATGCTGCGGCTCGCATGCCTGGGTCCGACGAACCAGACTTCGACAAGGTGATCGCGGACTGTTGGCTGCGCGTCGTCTGGGGGCGGATATCGGCCCCAACGGAAATCGACGCGGTTGTCCAGTCGGACTATGCTGACACCATGCCGGCACTGGTATCGCTGATCACGACGCGGCATGACCGGACCTATCG
>JAXDMU010000465.1:0-4881 GCA_034665905.1 Aliidongia sp.
CGCATCATCAATGACGACCGGCCTCACGCCGGAATTTCTTCCAGCATCTTCAACCGATACCCCACCCCTGTCTCGGTCACGACATAGATCGGCCGATCCGGCTGCGGCTCGATCTTGAGGCGCAGCAGGCGGATGAAGGCGCGCAGATATTGGACATCCTCGGCATTGGCCGTGCCCCAGACCTGTTGCAGCATGAAGCGGTGGGTCAGCACCTTGCCGGCATGGGTCGCCAGTAGCCGCAATATATCGAATTCCTTGGGCGACAGCTTGACCGGCTCGGCCGCGCGCGTGACCAGGCGCTGGACCAGATCGATCTTCAGATCGCCGGTGGTGATCGTCGCCACCACCCCTTGCTCCTGAAGCCGATGGCGAAAGGCGGCGCGGACGCGGGCGGTCAGTTCCTCCATGCCGAACGGCTTGGTGATATAGTCGTCGGCGCCGAGATCGAGCGCCGTGACCTTGATATGTTCGTCGTCACGGCTCGATAGCACGATGATCGGCATGGCCGATTGCGCGCGCAGCCGGGTAATGACCTCGATGCCGTCGATATCGGGCAGGCCCAGATCGAGGATCATCAGATCGGGCTTGTGCAGGCGCGCGCGATCGAGCGCATCGAGGCCGTTTTCGGCCTCCAGCACGTCGTAATCCTGGGCCGCGAGGCTGGTGCGCAGGAAACGGCGGATTTGCGGTTCGTCATCCACCACCAAGATGCTTGTCGGCCGGCTAGCCATTTTCGGCTCCGATCAGGGTTGAGGCTTCGATGCCAAGGTCGGCCGGAAAGCTGACCCGCAGGATGGCGCCGGACCGGTCGGGCCGGTTGAGGGCAACGATCGTGCCGCCCAGCGCCTCGACAAAGCCGCGGCAAATCGCGAGGCCGAGCCCGGTGCCGGCCCGTTGCCGGTCGCCGGCACGCACCCGGTAGAATTTGTCGAAGATGCGTTCGAGCGCATCGTGCGGAATGCCCGGCCCTTCATCAATGACATCGATCGTGATCGTCGCGGGGCTGCGATACGCTTCGACCCGGATCTCGCTGCCGGACGGCGCATATTTGCCGGCGTTGTCGAGCAGATTGACCAGCACCTGTTCGAGCAGCACGGCATCGACATCGAGCATCGGCAGGTCGGGCGTGATTTCGACCGCGATCTTGTGCCGGCCCAGGATCTTACCGGTGCGATCGAGCGACGAGCCGACGATCTCACCGATATCGACATAGCCGCGCTTGGGTTCCAGCGCCCCGGATTCGAGCCGGGTCATGTCGAGCAGATTGCCAACGAACCGATTGAGCCGCTCGGCCTCGTCCTGCACCGTCGCCATCAACTCGGTTCGGGTCATGATGTCGTAACCGGCACCATAACTGCGCAGGCTGGTGATAGCGCCGATGATGGACGCAAGCGGCGTGCGCAAATCATGGGAGATCGAGGTCAGCAGGGCCGAACGCAGCCGCTCGGTCTCGGCCAAAAGCCGCGCCTCGTCGATATCTTCGGCGAGCTTGGTGCGCTCGATCGCAACGGCCGCCTGATCGCTCAAGGCGTCGAGCAGGCGGCGTTCCTCCGGCGTCAACAGCGCCCCGCCGCCGTCCCGGTCGATGCCGATGACGCCAATGGCGCCGCGCCCGGTTCTCAAGGGCAGGAACAGCCGCTTGCCGCCGGGCAGCGTGTCAGCGCCGCGCCCGGCCGGGCGATTATGGTCCCAGGTCCAGCGCGCCGCGGCCAGATCGGCATCGTCGAGTTCATCCTCGGGCGGGTATCCGGCACCGACTTCGAGTTTACCCGACTCATCGGGCATCAGCAGCACGACGCGGACATTGAGCATGAAGGCGACCTGATAGGCCGTGGCCCAGAGCACATCGTCGAGCGTCGCGGTCCCGGCGAGCTTGCGCGAAAAAGCGTAAAGCTCGGCCGTGGTATTGGCGCGGGCACTGGCCGTGATCGCCTGCCCGCGCGTGCGCGAGGCGAGATTCGAGGTCAGGATCGCGACCAGGAAAAACGTGATGAGGGCCAGCACATTGGCCGGGTCGGCGATGGTGAAGGTATAAAGCGGCGGCAGAAAGAAGAAATTATAGGCGAGCACGCTCAGAACCGAGGCGAACAGCGACGGCCATAAGCCCCAGGCGACCGCGCTGAACAGAACCGCGGACAGAAAGATCAACGAAATATTCGGCAGTGGGACGATCTGCATGACCGCCTCGCTGAGTGCCAGCGCCGCTGCGACCGCGAGCGTGGCATACCAGTAGACGCTGCCTTCCGAGTCCTGCCCCGGCCGGGTCACAACGGCATCTTCCGGCTTTTCGTCGATGACGCCGCCGGCCATGACATGGACCGAGATGCTGCCGGCCTTGCGCACGATGTCATGCACGACCGAGCCGTGAACGATCTCGAACCAGCGCGAGCGGCCGGTTTTGCCGATGACGATCTGGGTAATGTTGTTGGCCTGGGCGTAGCGCACGAGCGCATCGGCGATCTGGTTGCCGGGCACGACCGCGACATCGGCGCCGAGTTTCTCGGCCAGCCGCATCGCGTCGGCGATCCGGTTGTGCTGGCTCTCGCTCAGCCGGGCAAAGCGCGGTCCTTCGACATAGATCGCGGTCCATTTGCATTTCAGCCGATCGGCCACGCGCTTGGCATAGCGGATGAGGCCGGGCGTGTTCGGCACCTCGCTCAGGCAGACCATGACCCGCTCGCCCGCCGCCCACGGGCCGCTGATCGCGTGCTCCTGCATATAGGACAGCATCTGCTCGTCAACGCGCTGGGCCGTGCGCCGGAGCGCCAGTTCGCGTAACGCCGTCAGATTGCCCGGCGAGAAATAATGCTTGAGCGCGCGCTGCGCCTGATCGCGGACATAGACCTTGCCCTCGCGTAGGCGCTCGATCAGGTCTTCCGGGGTGAGGTCAATGATTTCGATCTCGTCGGCCCGGTCGAGAAACGTGTCGGGCACCGTCTCGCGCACCCGGATGCGCGTGATCTGCGCGACGATATCGTTCAGGCTTTCGACGTGCTGGATGTTGAGCGTGGTATAAACATCGATGCCCGCGGTCAGCAATTCCTCGACATCGAGATAACGCTTGGCGTGGCGCGATCCGGGCGCGTTGGTGTGGGCCAGTTCATCGACCAGGACGAGCTTCGGCCGACGGGCCAGCACGGCATCCAGATCCATCTCGTCGAGATTGCGGCCCTTGTAATCGACATGGCGACGCGGAATGACTTCAAGTCCTTCGACCAGCGCTTCGGTCTCCAGACGGCGATGGGTCTCGACCACGCCGACCGCGACATCGCCGCCTTCCTGGCGGCGCTTTTGCGCCTGACGGAGCATTTCATAGGTTTTGCCGACGCCCGGCGCCGCGCCCAGGAAGATCTTGAGCCGCCCCCGTCCCTCGCGGGCGGCAGCGGCCAGCAGCGCCTCCGGTGACGGACGCTGGTCGCGATCAGCAATATCATTCATCGACATGGGGTCAGTGTAGCCGATCGGACAGTGCGGCGGCTAGCACGGCCTTTTCATGCGGCGATTGCGCCGACAAGGCAATGAGCGAGCCGGTATCCGGCAACATCACGCGCCGAGATCGAGATGGGACGAGGTTTTGGGGTCCGCAATCATCGGGAAAGGACCGATGCGGCCGAAACCGATTTCGCCCTGCCAGCCGGTGATCAGCAAGCCATCCTGGAACACCTGCTCGACCCGCTGCTGCAAGGCCGGCAGCAACGGATCGCGGCTGCGCACCACCAGATCGAACCGTCGCTCACGGACCAACCCGTCGAATTGCAGGGGACCGAGCCGCTTTAGTTCGACCTCCAGCATGAAGCGTTCGCCGGGTTGGCCCTTGCGCAGGCCGCCGCCATCCTTGTCCTGATGGCGCTTGCGGTAAAGCTGCATCGGCCGGATGCCGGCCACACCCGGAAACGGCAGAATCGTCACCGTCCACCCATCTGGCCCGTGCTGCGGCCGAACGGTGCCAATGTCGTCGCGGGCGCGGTCGAGGCGGATGGCGAGATCGGTACGGCCGGCATCGAGCAGCGCCCTGCGGGCGGGCATGTCCGCAGAGCGTTGCGCCGCACCCAGACGGGTTCCGGTCAGAAACCCGATGATCGCTGCGGCCAACCCGTTCCCTGGCTCGATCGCAAGCACCTGATGGATTTCGGCGACGAGACCCGGCCCGGTCGGGGCCAGCGCATGCGTCAGTTCCTCGACCAGCGAAGGTTGCACGGGGTCCGCCGCAGCGTCACCCGAAACCGGCGCCGCCTCGCCATGCGGATGCGGCGATGCAACGGCACTCACCCGCAACTGTATGGCAGATCCCGCCGGCAGGGACGCGACGAGCGGCAGAGCGAGCGTGCCGAGAGCGGTTTCCACCAGCGTCTCGCCCGGCATGCGCGGTGTCACCACGCGCCCGGCCAGGGTTATCGGTTGAGCGCGAAAGCCATCATCGTCGATCGACGATGATGGCGGCGCTTGATCCGCAGCAATCCTGGGCGTCGCACTCGGCGCCACCGGCAAATCCGGCCTCGTTGCTTCGGGTGCGGTGACCGGTACAGCGGTATCCATGGCCGCTAACGAGGGCGGTGGCGCATTGGGAACATTGTGAGGCGGCGCGACAACCTCCGAACGCGCCGATTGGAACGCCGTGATCGCCAATGGATCGGACGATACCGCATCGGGTTCGACGGGCGGAGCGGGGATGAGCACCGGTGGCGATACGGTCGACTCCCCGTCCGGCACCGGCACCGGACTTTCCGTCGTGCCGCGCTCAATCAAAGGCGGTGTGACGATAACGGCAAGCGGGGTTGCAGCCGGGCGCGGCGCGGGTCCGGTTGAAACCGCGGAAATCGCCGCCGGTGCCGCGACGGTCGGAGGGCGGATTGCGGCTGGGGGAGCGGCACTGTCGGCACC